>NZ_DJUS01000086.1:0-34493 GCF_002438365.1 Pseudomonas sp. UBA6276 | reverse complement strand
GGCTTGCGCCGCTGCTACACGGGGCGCAGACGACGTTCATGCTTTGTGCAAGGCATCGCCGTGATGCAGCGCCGAGTGACCCGTCTTGTCGCTCTTGACCTCGTACTGCGGCTCATCCTTGGACGCCGGCCGGTGTTTGCCCATGAACTCCACGTCCTTGACGTGAACCTTGGTCACCTTGCCGTGGATCTCCCCCGCCTCGGAATTCCAGCGCACCGCGTCACCCACCTTGAATGCATGGCTCATGGTCTTGCTCCTCATGTGATGAAAAACCCTTCAAGAAAAGGAGTGCAACGCACTTCATTGATTCACTCCACATAACGACTCAACGTCCGGACGGCACTGCGTGCAAGGTGAACTCGGTGATTTCCGACGGCACCCCCAAACGAATCGGAAAGCCGTTCCACAACCCGCTACCATTGCTGACATACAACTGCAGGCCTGCACGGCGGTACAACCCCGACACGAACCCCTCGTTGGCCTTGGCCACCACCTGATCGAAACCGCGAATCATGCCGCCATGGGTGTGCCCGGACAGCTGCAGATCGACCCCGGCGGCGATCGCCTGATCGATTCCGGCGGGTCGATGGTTGAGCAGCACGATCGGCGCATCGGCCGGTGCACCGCGCAGAGCCAGATCCAGGTCCGGTGCGCTACCTCCGTACCGGGTGGCGACCTTGTCGGTGATACCGGCGATGACCAGTTGCCCGCGTGTATCGCCGACCACCTCATGCTGGTTGATCAGGCTGTGCATGCCTGCTTCGCGAAACTTGGCCATCCAGCCTTCGTTGCCGAAGTAATACTCGTGGTTGCCGGGAATCGCGATCACGCCATCGCGGGCGCGCAGCTTCGCCAGCGGTCGCACGTCGGTGGCCCGTGCCTGAAGGGTGCCGTCGATGAGGTCCCCGGTGATCACCACCAGATCCGGCGCCAGCGCGTTGGTGCGCGTGACGACTTCGTCCACCCAGGGCTCGGGAAACAGCACGCTGATGTGCAGGTCGGACAGCTGCACCAGCCGGAACCCATCCAGCGCCGGCGCCAGCCCGGGTATCTGGATGTCCACCTGACGCACGTCCGGCACGCGGGTAGCCTGGGCCACACCGAAGCCGGAGACCACCACCGCCAGCGCTGCCACGCCATAGCGCCATTTGGCCAGGGCGCGGCGTGACGAAGCGCGGCGACGGACCAGGCGGGTCAGCAGGATGCCCAGATCCAGCACCAGCACGAAAGCGAACAGCAGGGCAAACCCGGTAAAGGCCCAGCCAGCGCTGTACGCCACCCAATAGGGGACTTCAGGCGAGTACATGGTCCCGGTGAACGCCAGAATCAGCAGGTGATACTTGGACGCGGCGAGCAGCACCAGACCGATCAGCAAACGCCAGCCAGTGGCCAGGGGCAATGGGTAGATGAAGCGCAGCGCAACATACAGAAACGCGACAGTCGCATAGATGTGGAACACGGCTATTCCTCATGGTCAGTGGCACTCTGACAGCCGGGCACTTCGATGGTTTGTCAGCGAGTTGCTACAGAACGTGTGCAACCCCTCGACCCACCTGATGCGCTGCGCCCCCCCTGTAGCAGCGGCGCAAGCCGCGTCGGCGATCCACGCGGAGTGTCAGGCAAATTGCGGTGAGGCCGGACGCGGCTTGCGCCGCTGCTACAGGGGATCGGGGTGTCTGCGGGCCTGCAACCTCAACTGTCCGGAAACGGAATGGACAGCAACCACTCGCGAAAGGCCACCAGCGACGGCAGTTGCTGATTGTGGGTGGGATACGCCAGGTAATACCCGCGACCGCTTTCCATGGGCTCGAACAGGGTCACCAACTCACCCTGAGCGATTTCGTCCTGTACCAGAATGCGCGGCACCAGCCCGATGCCGATCCCGGCGATGACCGCCTGGATCAGGTGCGCCGTGTGCTCGAAGCTCGGCCCCAGGCGCGGGGTCGACGAGCCGGTCAACCCGACGCTGGCAAACCAGTCCGACCACGCGTGTGGCCGCGACACCACGCCCAAGAGCAACTGCCGCCCTGCCTCCTGCACGGACATCTGCTCATGAGCGGGCAAGGCCTTGGGGCTGGCCACCACCACCAGCTTCTCCGAGAGCAATCGATGCGCCACATAGCCCGGCCACTGCCCCGACCCCGCGCAGATGATGGCGCTCATGTCCTGCACGCCTTCGGACAGGTCACCGCGCACGATGCGCGAATGAAGATGTACCAGACTGCCGGGATGGCGCCCATAGAAGTCTCCCATCCGCGGCATCAGCCATTTGGACGCGAAGGTCGGCAGCACCGCCAGGTGCAGGGTATCTGCCTCGATGCGGTGGGAAATGGTCTGCAGGGTGGCGCCGCGAATCCGCGCCAGGGCGCCGGCCAGCTCGTGCTGGTACAGCGCGCCTGCTGCGGTCAACTCGATGTGCCTGCCTTCACGTTTGAACAACGCCACCTCAAGCAGTGCTTCGAGGGCCTGCACCTGCCGACTCACCGCGCTCTGAGTCAAGGCCAGTTCGGCCGCCGCCCGGGTGAAACTGCCGTGGCGACCCGCAGCTTCGAACGCCAGCAGCAAAGACATGGAAGGTGTGAGCCGTCGAGGACTCATTCATTGAGCTCATGCAAAAAACGAAGGATATACGTTTGCCCGGTGGGCCCGTGTCGGCGAAAATACGGTCACGCACGTCATGATGCAAGGCCCCTGCGGTAGATACGATCGGCTCTTCGAACTCGATCACCGCGCGCTTCAGCCCATTGCACACATGCCTGTTTCGAATGCAAATCCACTGCCCCGCCGGATTCCGACTGCCATGATCGCCGAACTGTCCCGCCAGAAAGCTCCTCTTGCGCCCTATCAGGCGCTGCTGCGTCAGCTCGACCGTGCAGGCTTCCAGGGCGAGATCGTCGACGACTACGCCATGCGCACGGTGCTGGCCACGGACAACTCGATCTATCAGCGCCAGCCCCAGGCCGCCGTATTCCCTCGGCACGAGGCCGACGTGCAGCTCCTGACCCGCCTGGCCAGCCAGCCGGAACATCGTAGTGTAGTGCTGACCCCACGCGGCGGCGGCACCGGCACCAACGGCCAGTCGCTGACCGATGGCCTGGTTGTGGACCTGTCCCGGCACATGAACCAGGTGCTGGAAATCAACGTCGAAGAGCGTTGGGTGCGAGTCCAGAGCGGCGTGGTCAAGGATCAGCTCAATGCGGCCCTGAAGCCTCATGGACTGTTCTTCGCCCCCGAGCTGTCGACCTCCAACCGCGCGACCATCGGCGGCATGATCAACACCGACGCCAGCGGCCAGGGCAGCTGTACCTACGGCAAGACCCGCGACCACGTGCTGGAGCTGACCACCCTGCTGCTGGGCGGCGAGCGCCTGCACAGCCACAGCCTCGATGCGTCGCAGCTACAAGCCAACCGCGCGGGCGACGGCCGTATCGCCGAGGTCTATCGGTGCGCAGCAACCATCGCCGACGAGCAGGCCGAACTGATCGACGCGGTCTTCCCCAAGCTCAACCGCTGCCTCACCGGCTATGACCTGGCCCACCTGCGCGAGGCCGACGGGCGCTTCAACCTCAACAGCGTACTCTGCGGCTCGGAAGGCTCGTTGGGCTTCATCGTCGAAGCCAAGCTCAACGTGCTGCCGATCCCCAGGCATTCCATTCTGGTCAATGTGCGCTATGCCGGCTTCATGGACGCGCTCAACGACGCCAATGCCTTGATGGCGCACCAGCCACTGTCGATCGAAACCGTGGACTCCAAGGTCCTCCTGCTGGCCATGAACGACATCGTCTGGCATGGCGTGGCCGAATACTTTCCCACCGACGCACAGGCGCCGACCCTGGGCATCAATCTGGTGGAATTCAGCGGCGACGACCTGGCCGTCGTCGAGCAGCGTGTCGAACAGTTCATTGCCCACCTGCAGCAGGACACCACGGTGCAGCGCCTGGGTCACACGCTGGCGGTCGGCGCTCTGGCGGTGAGCCGGGTCTACGCGATGCGCAAGCGCGCCGTGGGCCTGCTCGGCAACGTTCAGGGCGAAGCCCGGCCGCAGCCGTTCGTCGAGGACACCGCCGTGCCGCCGCAGAACCTGGCGGCCTACATCGGCGAGTTTCGTGCCTTGCTCGACGGTCACGGCCTGCAGTACGGCATGTTCGGCCATGTCGATGCCGGCGTGCTGCACGTGCGGCCGATCCTGGACATGAAGGACCCGCGCCAGGCCGCCCTGATCCGGCCTATTTCCGACGAGGTCGCGGCGCTCACCCAGCGGCACGGTGGCCTGCTCTGGGGCGAGCACGGCAAGGGCCTGCGCTCGCAATACGTGCCCGAGTACTTCGGCGAGCTGTATCCGGCCCTGCAGGCACTCAAGGCCGCTTTCGATCCGTTCAACCAGCTCAACCCGGGCAAGATCGCCACACCGGCCAGTGTCGCCGATGCGCGACTGACCCAGGTCGACGAAGTGACCCTGCGTGGCGAGCTGGACCGCAGCATCGACGAGCGGGTCTGGCAGAGCTACGACAGCGCCGTGCACTGCAACGGCAACGGTGCGTGCTACAACTTCGACCCGAACGACGCCATGTGCCCGTCGTGGAAAGCCACACGCAACCGTATTCATTCGCCCAAGGGCCGTGCCTCGCTGATCCGCGAATGGCTGCGCCTGCAGGGCCTGCACGGCGCCAACGTACTGCAGAGCGCGAGCGGCAACCTGTTCCAGCGTGCGCGCAACAGCCTGGCCCGGCGCATGGGCCGCGACGACTTTTCCCACGAGGTGTACGACGCCATGGCCGGCTGCCTGGCCTGCAAGTCGTGCGCGGGGCAGTGCCCGGTCAAGGTCAACGTGCCGGAATTCCGTGCGCGCTTTCTGCAGCTCTACCACGGGCGCTACCTGCGACCATTGAAGGATTACCTGATCGGCTCGCTGGAATTCAGCATCCCGTACCTGGCGCGCTTTCCCCGTGCCTACAACGCGGTCATGTCCTTCGCGCCGGTGCAACAGGCGCTGCAACGCGTGGCCGGCATGGTCGACAGCCCGCTGCTGAGCCTGGTCGATTTCCAGGCTCACTGTCGCGACTGGAACGTGCGCGCGGCGACCGCCGATCGTCTCGCCCGGCTGACCCCCGAGCAGCGTCAGCGCAGCGTGATCCTGGTGCAGGATGCTTTCACCCGCTACTTCGACACGCCGGTAATGGCCGACTGGCTCGAGCTGATTTCGCGGCTGGGTTTCGACATCTACCTGGCGCCCTTCGCCGCCAACGGCAAGCCGTTGCAGGTGCAGGGCTTTCTCGGTGCATTCGACAAGGCCGCCCGGCACAACGCCCAGTCGCTGCGGCAATTGCAGGCCAGCGGCATCGCTCTGGTCGGCCTGGATCCGGCCATGACCCTGGTGTACCGCCAGGAGTACGCGAAAACCCTGGGCCACGACCAGGCACCGACCGTTCTACTGCCCCAGGAATGGCTAGCACAGGTACTGCCGCAGACCGGCGAACCCGGCACCGGCGGCGTCTACCAGCTGTTGCCGCATTGCACCGAGAAGACCAACGAGCCGAACAGCATCACCCATTGGCAACAGGTGTTCAGCCGTCTGGGCGCGACCTTGCAGGTATTGGCCAGCGGCTGCTGCGGCATGTCCGGCACCTATGGCCATGAAGCGCGCAACGTCGCCACTTCCAAGGTCATCTACGGGCAATCCTGGCAGCCGTTGCTGGCCCGCTACCAGAGCTCGGGCAATCTGCTTGCCGACGGCTATTCCTGCCGCAGTCAGGTCAAACGCGAAGAAGGTCACACGGTCCGTCACCCGCTACAGGCCCTGCTGGAGCACGTGAGAAAAAACACCGTTTGAAAACGCTGGCGAGCCTGACGTTGATGACTATGCTCGGGTAGACTAGGCGGCTAATCGACCCCGCATGCTCGCTTGCGCACACAGGAATTTCTCGGATGTCCGTCCAGGCTCGCAACAATGTGGTAGTCAAGGGCCAAGGGCCTCTGACGCTGGTGTTCGCCCATGGGTTTGGCTGCGACCAGAACATGTGGCGCATGGTCGAACCTACCTTTGCCAAGCGATACCGCACGGTGTTGTTCGACATGGTCGGATGCGGCAAGTCCGATGTCGGCGCCTATGACATCGACAAGTACTCAACGCTGGCGGGCTATGCCGAGGACATCGTCGAAATCATCCAGGAATTCAAACAGGGTCCGGTGGTGTTCATCGGCCATTCGGTCGGCGCGATGGCCGGCGTCATGGCCGCCAACCTGAGCCCCGGGCTGATCAGTGCCCACGCCATGGTCGGCCCCTCGCCGTCCTACATCACCGACGAGGACTATCCCGGCGGCTTCACCCGCGACGACATCGACGCCCTGCTCTCGACCCTTGAAAGCAACTACCTGGGCTGGTCCAGTGCGATGGCGCCACGCATCATGGGCAACTCGGAAACGCCGGAACTGGGCGCCGAACTGACTAACAGTTTCTGCCAGACCGACCCGAACATCGCCAAGCGTTTCGCGCGTGTGACCTTCCTCACCGACAGCCGCGAAGACGTACGCCAGTTACGTGAGCCGGTACTGGTCATCCAGTCTTCCGACGACTTCATCGCGCCCAGGGCCGTTGGCGAATACCTGACTCAAGTGATCGACGATTGCCGCATGGTGCTGGTCGAGAACGAAGGCCACTGCCCGCACCTGAGCCAGCCTGCCGCCTGCATCGAAGCCATCCAGACCTTCCTCGACCAGACCTGCGGCCATCTGCCCGCATGAGCGTCGAGGCCACGGGCATCCCGAATGCCGAGGCGCTCTATCAACAGGCTCCCTGCGCCCTGCTGCTCATCAACGAGAAGGGCTTGATCCTCGAGGTCAACCAGACGTTCTGCCAATGGCTGGGCCATACCCGCGAGCAACTGATCGGCACACGCAAGCTGCAGGAACTACTGACCGTAGGTGGTCGCATGTTCTACCAGACGCACTGGATGCCATTGCTGGCGATGCAAGGTTTCATCACCGAGGTCAAACTGGACTTCTTGACCGCGCAAGGCACTGTCGCGCCGATGGTACTCAATGCCGGAAGACGCGAGCATGAAGGCCAGGTGCTCAACGCCGTATCGGCGTTCATCGTGGCTGACCGCATGCGTTTCGAACAGGAACTCCTGCAGGCCAAGCGTCAGGCCGAGGACGCCTTGCAGCGGCATGTGGTGCTGGAACACGAACTGAATCGACAGCGCGAGCTTGCCGTGGATCGCGCACTGTTCGCCGAGCAGATGATCGGCATCGTCAGCCACGATCTGCGCAACCCGTTGCAGGTCGTGTCGATGGCAGCGCAGTACCTGCGTTCGCAGGACATGACCGAACGGCAGGACACCATGCTCGGCCACATCAGGGAGGCCACGACACGTTCGCAACGCCTGATCAACGATCTCTTGGACTTCACCCAGGCGCGAATTGGCCAGGGTTTGGCGGTGAGCCGCGCACCCATCCAACTGGACCGTGTCGTCGCGGCCGCCGTCGCCTCGTTGCGCCTGCTTCACCCACACCGCGAAATCGCTTTCAGCGCCAGCGACGAAGCCTTGTTCTGCCAGGCGGACGCGGACCGTCTGGCGCAATTGCTCGGCAATCTGGTCTCGAATGCGGTGACTTATGGCGATGGCGCCAGCCCTATCGACGTGCGAGTGTCGGCAGCACAGGGAACAGTGGAAATTGCCGTGCACAATGTCGGCAATCCGATCGACGAAACCCAGCTGAGCACGATTTTTTCCCCCATGACGCGAGGAGCTGAAGCGGGTCGCGAAGTACGCAGTGTCGGGTTGGGCCTGTTCATCGTCAGCGAGATCGCCAAGGCCCACGGGGGTGTGGTCGAAGTCGTTTCTACCGCACAGGCAGGGACCACCTTTGCCGTGCGTTTTCCGGCGTATGCCTCAGGCGGTCACTGACCGCCATCGGCAGACCGGCTGCCCAAACCTCAGCGCGGCTCGTGCATCGGGCAACCGTTGTGGGTGGCGCGAAAGCCGGATGACATCTCGTAGGCGGGTTTGCGCACCCGCATGACACCCCCCAGCGGACGGTGCGCCGCCAGACCATGCCAAGGGCTGAACGACATCCGCTCGTTGATCGTCTGAATGCTTTCCTCCGACCATGCGGCCTGGGCCGGCACTTCAATACGGGCAACGGTCACGAAGGGACTCAGCTCTTCCGACCATTGCTTGGAAGCATCCTCGATCGGCATTTCATCAAGGTCGGTTGCCAGCTGGATACGCACTTCCCACGTACCCCCCTGGGTTGCGAAATATTCGGTGACCGCTTCACGCAGTCCGTCTGGCTTGCCGTCTAGATCGACGGGTTGATCGGTCAAATCGGTCAGCGATTGGGCCACTGGCACCACTTCCAGCTTGGCGTAGTGGTTACCGTACAGAAACGGCACGACGGTATTGAAGGTTTCGCCCAGCACATGGGTCAGCGGATGCCCGCCCATGCTCTTGAGCGTACCGCTTTCACCGCCCATGGTCTCGATCACCGACTCCACGCCACGAAGCAGCGCCGAAAACGCCTTCTTCAGACCAGGACCCTTGTCTGTGGTCTTGGCCAAGAGCTTGAGACTCTTCAAGAACGCCTTTGGCGTGGCAGCGGTGAACGCCTTGGCGTTCTGCATCACGAAATCCTGGGTCACATCGCCTTCACTGCCCGGCAAACGCTCGCCCTGAACGCCAACGATCTTCAGCCCCAAGCCGCGAGGTGTGGAAACCTTGTCGTCCAGAATGTCACCAGGGTTGGTGGAAAAGCGCATCACCACCGGCAGTGTGCCAGGGACGGCAAAGGCGCCCTGCGCCAAAGGCGCAGGAAGACCCTCGAGTACCGTGATATGACCCCTTACCAGCCCGTGAGCCTTGGCATGCACGCCACGCAACGCGTGGCCGCCGTCTTCGAACGTCGTATCCAGGATGCTGCGCATCACCTGGTTAAGCTCTTGGCTGGTTTCAGCCTCGTCATCGGGCACTTGCTCGAATGAAGGCTCAAACACCAGCGGAGTGACGGTCAATCCACCTTCCGGCAGTGGACGGTCAGCCAATGGGTTATCCGAAGAATGGTTCATGTGCATGCCTCTGCTCTGGTCGTACGGTTATCACGCTGGATCTTTATTATTTGGCCAGGTCGGCTTTCAGACGCTCGCCTGCATACATCTGGGCTTCCTCGGCTTTTTTCACCACTGCAGCGGTGCCGAAGAATTCGTGGGTCACGCCGGGATAAACCTTGCGCTCGACACTGACACCCGCAGTACGCAGCGCCTTTTCCAGCTCGGCGCCATCGTCGCGCAGCGGGTCAATTTCGGCGTTGATGACTGTCACCGGCGGCAAGCCCTTCACGTCGGCGTGGACCAGATCGATGCGAGTGTCTTTCACGTCAGCCGGACCCTTGGTCACGTTGTCGATGAACCACAGCATCATCGGACGGTTGAGCGGCATGGCATCGGCGTACTTGCGATAGGACTCGGTCTCGGTATTGGACTGAGCCACTGGGTAGACCGACAGCACATGCTTGGGCTCGGTCAGACCGGCCTTGTGGGCTGCGACTGCGGTTGCCACGGCGAGGTTGCCGCCAGCGCTTTCGCCAGCCAGTGCCAGACGTTTGGCATCGCCATTGACCGCAGAGGCGTTCTTGCTCAACCAGCGATAGGCCGCCAAGGCATCGTCGTGAGCAGCGGGAAACTTGTTTTCAGGCGCGCGGCGGTAGTCGACGGACACGACCACGGCGTTGGCTTGTTTGGAAATGCCGCGCGCGCCACCGTCATACACCTTGCGATCGGCAAATACCCAGCCGCCACCGTGGAAGTACAGGACCACCGGGAACGGTCCTTTGCCTTCGGGGGTGTAGACGGTAGCCGGCAGTGCGCCTGCTGCGCCCGGTACGGTGATATCACGAGTGGTCACACCAGGGACCAGGGCGGTCGGAGTGCTGTCACGTTTCTCATCGGCGAGCACGCCTTTGACGGCATCGGCGATGGTGGGTTGCTGCCGAGCCTCGACGGCCGTGATTTTCTCCACGGCCTTGGCGTCGAAACTGGCGAATTTGTTCAGGACGGTCTGCATGTCCGAATCGGTGCGGAACATGCTCTTGGTACCGCTCACGGCGAGTTCGGAAACCGAGCGTTTTTCCGGATCACGCGCGCAGCCGCTCAAAGCCATTGCCACACCAGCAGCGCACAGCGCTACCATCCATTTACGGTCAGTCTTGATCATTGTTTTTTGCCTCGAACGAGAGTGGGAACGTCACGGAATATCAGGCCGCTGATAGCAACTTGATGTTCCAAAATTCCCACCTGCACTCAGACCAACGGTAGTCCTCCAAAATACCACGACCCCTGTAGCAGCGGCGCAAACCGCGTCATCGGCCACAGAGGTGTGTCTGGAAAAACTGGGCGACCCCTGAGGCGGCTTGCGCCGCTGCTACAGGGGTCGCGGTTGGCGGGACTTACGCAGTGGCGTCCCAGGCGCGGTCGCCGGAGGCGTCCTTGATGCGCGTCGGCAGGCCCATGGCGTCGAGCGCCTTGAGGAACGGCTCTGCGGGCAGCTCTTCGACGTTGGCCATGCGCTGCACGTCCCATTCGCCACGGGCAACCAGCAGGGCGGCAGCCACGGGCGGCACACCGGCCGTGTAGGAAATGCCCTGGCTGTCGGTCTCGGCGTAGGCTTCTTCATGGTCCGCGACGTTATAGATGAACATCTCATGGGGCTGCCCATTGCGGCTGCCCTTGACCAGATCGCCGATGCAGGTCTTGCCGGTGTAGCCCGGCGCCAACGACGAGGGATCCGGCAACACAGCCTTGACCACCTTGAGCGGTACCACTTCCAGACCTTCGGCGGTCTTCACCGGCTGCTCCGACAGCAGACCGAGATTCTTCAGCACCGTGAACACATTGATGTAATGCTCACCGAAACTCATCCAGAAGCGCACGTTGGGCACATCGAGATTCTTCGACAGCGAGTGCACTTCGTCATGCCCGGTCAGGTACAAGTTCTGCGAACCTACCACCGGCAGATCGTCGGTGCGCTTGACTTCGAACATGGTGTTGCTGGTCCACTGGCTGTTCTGCCAGCTCCAGACCTGTCCGGTGAATTCCCGGAAATTGATTTCCGGATCGAAATTGGTGGCGAAATACTTGCCGTGGGAACCGGCATTGACGTCGAGGATATCGATCGAATCGATACGATCGAAATGCTGTTGCTGCGCCAGCGCGGCATAGGCATTGACCACGCCCGGATCGAAGCCCACGCCCAGGATGGCGGTGACGTTCTTCTGTTGGCACTCTTCCAGGTGCTTCCACTCGTAGTTGCCGTACCAGGGCGGCGTTTCGCAGACCTTGCCCGGCTCTTCGTGGATGGCGGTGTCCAAGTAGGCCACGCCGGTGTCGATGCAGGCGCGCAGCACCGACATGTTCAGAAACGCGGAACCGACGTTGATGACGATCTGCGACTCGGTCTGCACGATGAGTGCCTTGGTCGCCTCGACGTCCAGCGCATCGAGCGCGAACGCCTGGATGTCGGCGGGCTGCTTGAGGCTGCCCTTGGCCTTGACGCTGTCGATGATGGCCTGGCATTTGGAGATGTTGCGCGACGCGATGGCAATACGACCAAGTTCATCGTTGTGCTGCGCGCACTTGTGGGCCACCACCTTGGCGACACCTCCTGCACCAATGATAAGAACGTTCTTCTTCAATTTATTCACTTCTCCTCGGCTGTCCGCTTACGAAAGGCTGGACAGGTAGTCTTCGAAACCAAACTCACGAACCACCTCGACTGTACCGTCGAGTTGTTTCACTACGATGGACGGCATCTTCAGGCCGTTGAACCAGTTCTTCTTGACCATGGTGTAACCGGCGGCATCGACGAACGACAGGCGATCACCGATGGCCAATGGACGCTCGAACGGGTATTCGCCGAAGATATCGCCGGCCAGGCAGGATTTGCCGCACACCATGTAGGTGTGTTCGCCACTGCTGGGGGCCAGCTTGGCATTGAGCCGGTAGATCAGCAGGTCGAGCATGTGCGCTTCGATCGAGCTGTCGACCACGGCCAGGTGCTTGCCGTTGTACAGGGTGTCGAGCACNNCGAGCACGGTGACTTCCAGCGATGCGCTGTTGGTGATCGCCGCCTCGCCAGGTTCCAGGTACACCTGCACGCCGTACTTCTGCGAAAAGGCCTTGAGCCGGGCGCAGAAGTCGTCCAGTGCGTAACCTTCACCGGTGAAATGAATGCCGCCGCCGAGGCTGACCCATTGCACCTTGTGCAACAGATGACCGAAGCGCTCCTCGATGGTCCCCAGCATTTTGTCGAACAGGGCGAAGTCGCCGTTCTCGCAGTTGTTGTGGAACATGAAGCCGGAGATCTGCTCGATCACTTCCTCGACCTTGACCGGGTCCCATTCGCCCAGACGGCTGAAGGGTCGCGCCGGATCGGCCAGCAGGTAGTCGGAACTGCTGACCTGCGGGTTGACCCGCAGGCCGCGGGTCTTGCCTTGCGAGGCCTGGGCAAAACGCTGTAGCTGGCCGATCGAGTTGAAGATGATCTTGTCGCAGTTGGCGACCATCTCTTCGATCTCGTCGTCGGCCCAGGCCACGCTGTAGGCGTGGGTTTCGCCGGCGAACTTCTGCCGACCCAGCTTGAGCTCGTACAGCGACGACGAGGTGGTGCCGTCCATGTACTGCTCCATCAGGTCGAACACCGACCAGGTGGCGAAGCACTTGAGCGCCAGCAAAGCCTTGGCCCCGGACTGTTCGCGCACGTAGGCGATCTTTTCCAGGTTGCCCAGGAGCTTCTGTTTGTCGATGAGGTAGTACGGCGTATTGATCATTTCGAGGCCCCCGGCATGGCCAGCCAAAAAAAGGACCCGCATTGTGCCTTCAGTTACCCCGGACCGAAAGAGCGACCGCCCGATTTCCACGCGATACCACCCCACCGACCGCAGCACCGGACACACCGCACCCACCACCAATGCGGCTCGCACCGCTGCCACATGGCGGCGCAAACCACGTCCGGCCTCACACCGCCTACACCACCGACGCGGCTCCCGCGCCCCTGTAGCAGCGGCGCAAGCCGCGTCCGGCCTCACCGCGCAACATCAGGCACACCGCCGACACGCTTACCGGGACTTGCGCCGGGCCAGCAGGCCGCCCATGAGGCCCGTGGCGCAGCCGATCAACAGACCGCCAACATGCGCACCATTGGCAATTTCGCCGAAGCCCAGCACGCTCACCAGCCCACTCAGGCACAGCCCGAGCCATATCAGCATCATGACCAACACACCACGGGGCAAACGGTAGATCGGGTTGGGCGCCAGCCACTGGTACAACCAGCAGTGCCCGAGTAAGCCATACAGCACCCCCGACAACCCGCCGAACAAACTCGGCCCACTGACCAGGTACTGGACCACGTTCGAGACCAGGCTGAACGACAGGGTCAGCCCGAGCAG
Source organism: Pseudomonas sp. UBA6276 (assembly GCF_002438365.1). Taxonomy (NCBI): domain Bacteria; kingdom Pseudomonadati; phylum Pseudomonadota; class Gammaproteobacteria; order Pseudomonadales; family Pseudomonadaceae; genus Pseudomonas; species Pseudomonas sp. UBA6276. The sequence goes on along the minus strand of NZ_DJUS01000086.1, from coordinate 21,056 downwards.
ATTGATCCGCCCCTGCAACGCTTCGATACGCCGCCCCAGCTCCCAGTACCACAACGCGTTCATCGCCAGGTGCAGCAAACCAAAATGGATCAGCATGGGGCTGAACAGACGCCACCACTGCCCGCTCGCCAAGGTATCGGCCAGCGGCGTGAAGTAGAGGTACTCGCCCTGCACCTGAAAGTCGAGAAAGGTCAGCCAGCGCAGACTGCCCAGGTTGTCCCCCAGCAGGGTCACTGCCGCCACCATCAGGCACGCCAGCAGCACCGCAGCCGTGGCCGGGCTGGCCTTGAGCTGCTGCACGAAACCCGGCCTCTGCACCGGCGCATGCCGGGCCATCAATTGCGGATCGACTTCGGCGTTGCCCTCCGGATAGCGCTGGTACAGGTCGCGAATATCCTGCGCCAGGCGTTCGTCGGGCACCCAAAGCACTTGGCTACCCTGCTCCTCGCTGACCCGATGGGGTACCTTCAGACGTCTCAGCAAACCTACGAAACCACTCAGGTCAGTGCTCAGCGGCAGACGCAATACAGCGATTGCACTCATGAAAGCGCCTCCGGGCGTTCGACTTCGACCCACACGAACTTGCGCGGATCGATTCGGGTTTCCTGGTCCAGACGGTACGCCACCAACTTGCCGTACAGCACCGCGCTGTAATCCAGGCAAGCCAAGTTGGGCCGTATCGCCGCCGGTCGCCCACTGCGCCAGTAATGGCCGACGAACAGCAACGGCTCGTCGACTCCATAGCGCAGCAAGGCGTTCTTCTGCTCTTCGCTCAACGGCGCGCAGGCCACCTCGTCTGGCAGCGCATCGGGCTGAAACACCACATCACCATAGGTTTGCGGATCGTCTTCCCAGAACTTGGTCCGAAAGAAGGCACGACTCAGGCCGTCGGCCCCGGTCAGGGTGAGGCCACCGGGCAGACGCATGTCGGTGCCGCGCAGCAGACGGTCGAACACCTGGCTGGCAAAGCTGCCCTTGACCGCCGATGCCTGAAGAAAATGCGCGTCGATGCAGCCATCCGGGTGCTGTCGGCGCAGCGGCTCGATGAGGCCTGCGTCCCAGCACGCGTGCACCAGCCGGAAGCGCTCGGCATCCAGAAACAACGGCAACTCGTAGAACCAGCCAAGAAAATCATGCCAGTCGCCTGGGTGCTGAGCGAACTGGTCGAGGGTCGCCTGGATCAGGCGTTCGTGACGCGGCACATGTTCGCGCACGTACTGCTTGCCGCTACCCGGCAGGGCCGGCGTGCTCCAGCCCAGGGCGTTGAACTCGTGATTGCCCATGATGCAGCGCGCCTGATCGGCCACCACCATGTCATGGACGATGTGCAGGGACTCGCGGATCCTTGGCCCGCGATCGATGATGTCGCCGAGAAACAGCGCCTGGCGCGACCCATGGCGCCAGACGCCGCCCTGCTTGCGATAGCCCAGCCTGTCGAGCAGATGTTCGAGAGTGTGTGCGCAACCGTGCACATCGCCGATCAGGTCGTAACTTCGCGCCGGGTCGAGCATCAATCGCCTCCGGTGTTGCCGAGCCGGCTGCCCCAGCCGAGTTTGGTCCGGCACACTTCGTAATAATTGTGGTCCAGGGGATGAATCAGACGCAGTTTCTGCGATTTCTTGCGCACCGTAAGGGTATCGCCCGGGGCGCAGGTGAAGTGGTTCTGACCATCACATGAGACTTGCGGATAGATCTGCATGTTCTTTGAGACAACGATTTTCATCTCGCTGTTGCCATCGACGACGATCGGCCGCCCCGAAAGCGTGTGTGGGTACATGGGCACGATCACGATCGCATCGAGCTTGGGGTGCATGATCGGCCCGCCCGCCGACAGTGCGTAGGCGGTCGAGCCGGTCGGCGTGGCGAGGATCAGGCCGTCGGCCTTCTGGCTGCAGACGAACTGCCCGTCGATGTAGATCTCGAACTCGATCATGCGGGTGGACTTGCCCGGGTGCAGCACGACGTCGTTGAGCGCATCGCCCTGGCCGATGGCCTCGCCATGCCGGCGCACTTCGGCCTCGAGCAGGAAACGGTTCTCGACCAGATAGTGCCCGTCCAGCACCTCGGCCACCTTGACCTCGAGTTCGTCGGGACGGATGTCGGTGAGAAAGCCCAGGCTGCCGCGGTTGATCCCCAGCACCGGGGTGTTGTGCCGCGCCAGCGCCCGTGCCGCGCCCAGCAGGCTACCGTCGCCGCCGACCACGATCACCAGGTCGCAGACTTCGCCGAGCATCTTGCGCGAAGACGTCTGCAGGTTGTGGCCGGGCAGTACTTCGGCAATGGTGTCCTCGAGGATGACGTGCATGTGCCTGTCCAGCAGGAAGCGTTTGAGGCGGCGAATGGTATCGAGCACCTGCGAGCTGCCAAGGCGGCCGATGATACCGATATTGCGAAATTGCTCCATGAGGCTCCTGCTCGGGTCTGTTCTGGCTATCGGGATGCGCCAGGCACATTCCACAACGCTGTCGCGCAACCAGCGGTTGCGGACACAAATACGGATCTGGATTATGGAGTAAAGCCGTTGCCGCACAAAACCCTTTCAGCCACCGCGCCATTGACCGGGATCGTCCCATGAATCCATTTGCCGCCCTCGCCGACTTCCCGCGCCACCTGCGCCAGCCCCAGGTGCGCGATCTGGCGTGGGTCATCCTCGCCCCGCCGCTGCTGCACACAGCGCCCTGGACGCAACGCCATCCCCTGGCCGGCAGCCGCTGGGCCGAACGGCCTGAAGACTTGCAGGCGTGGCTGCTGGCCCTGGACGATGCCAGCCAACCCCTGGTCGACTGGCTGGCCCAGGCCCCCACGAGACGCCTTGGCCTGTACTACGAACGCCTATGGCAATTCGCCCTGCACCAGGCGCCCGGTATCGAGTTGCTCGCCGCCAACCTGCCGATCCGCAAGGGTGGACACACGCTGGGCGAGCTCGACATGGTGATTCGCGACCGCGACGGCGTGCATCACCTGGAACTAGCCATCAAGCTGTACCTGGGGCCGGTGGCCGCCGACGGCCACGACGCCTTCCAGTGGCTGGGCCCCAACACCCAGGATCGGCTGGGTCGCAAGCTCAACCACCTGGCCGAGCACCAGTTGCCCATTTCCACGTCCAGTCAGGGCCGCGAAGCCTTGCATGACCTGGGCATAGAGCAGTTCGACGCCCACCTGTGGCTGGCCGGCTACCTGTTCTACCCCTGGCCAGGCGCAGCGAGCGCGCCCGAACATGCCCACCCCGACCACTTGCGCGGACGCTGGGTGCATCAGCGCGATTGGCCGATCTTCGTCGAGCAACGCCCGAACGGGCGCTGGCAGCCGCTGCCGCGCGATGCCTGGCTGGCACCGGCTCGCCTTGCTGCCGCCGACGCCTGGGCACCCGACCAGCTCAACGCCTGGCTGCAGCAACTGGACCCACTCGCCGCTGCGCAGATGCTCGTGCGTCTGACCCACGACGCTCATGGTGACTGGCAGGAAGCCGAGCGGGTCTTCCTGGTCGCCGACCCCTGGCCAGCCCTGCCGGGCGTGTAAAGCACGGGGCTGGCTAAAGATGTTCACCGCCGGCCCGATACCCTGTGCATGACCGCTCGAGTAGTCGCCCGATGACCTGGAGAAACACCCACGCGCGTTACGGCAGCCTGTCCATCGCCCTTCACTGGTCGATGCTGGTCCTGCTGGCCGCCACCTATGCGTGTATCGAGTTGCGCGGACAATTCGAGCGAGGCAGCGGCGCACGCGTACTGATCGTGCAGTTTCACTTCATGCTGGGCCTGAGCGTGGGGTTGCTGGTGTGGCTGCGTCTGCTGGCACGAAGCCTGGGCGTCACCCCGCGCATCGTTCCGCCCCTCCCCGCCTGGCAGACCCGCCTGGCCAGCCTGATGCACCTTGCACTCTACGCCTTGATGATCGGCCTGCCGTTGCTCGGCTGGCTGATCCTCAGCGCGCAGAACCGGCCCGTCTCGTTCTGGGGCATCGAGTTGCCTCACCTGATCGGCGAGGACCGTGACCTCGGTGGGCGCCTGCAGGAATGGCACATGCGCATCGCCGGCTGGGGCTATTGGCTGATCGGCCTGCACGGCCTGCTGGGCCTGGGCCATCATTATCTGCGCGGCGACAATACCCTGCGCCGCATGCTGCCGCAGCGCGACTGAAACATCACGGCGCGGCCCGCCAACCCTGCAGACCACCAGTGTGCACGAACACCAAGCGGCTGCCTGCAGCGAGCACGCCCGCCGTTGCCGCCTCGCGCAAGGCCCACAACGCCTTGGCCGTGTACACCGGCTCCAGTGGAATACCGGCCTCGGCTTCACAGTCGCGCATGAACGCCAGCAGCGCGCTGTCCGTTTTGGCAAAGCCGCCACGGCTGGCATCGAGCAGGGTGTGACCCCGTTCGCCGCACAGCGCATTCACCTGTTCCTGCACACCATGGCCCGGCCCGACCGCCAGCGCTCCGTAAACCCGGCGCTGCCCGTCTTCGGCCAGGACCAGGCCAGCCAGCGTCGTACCAGTCCCTACCGCCAGCCACCATGCCTCGAAATCGTCCCAGCCGATATCTGCCAGTTGCGCCTGCACTTGAACCCTCAGAGCTGCACACCCCCTGGCCCCCAGCAACCCTCCGCCACCCTCGGGCACCGGCAGCAGATCGGGGTAGCGTGCCTGCCAGGGTGCCCAGAAATCCTCCCGGTGGCGCTGTCGATACCCTTCGTAACCCAACCAGTGCAGCTCCATTCCCCACCGCTGCAGGTCAATCACGGTCGGCGTCACCTGGGCGTGGCCGCGCAGCAAGCCGACCGTGCGCAGACCCAGGCGCTCACCGGCCGCCGCCAGGGCATGCAGGTGATTGGAATGGGCACCGCCCAGACTGATGAGCCCCCTGCAGCCAGCAGCCTGAGCGGCCAGCAGGTGATGCTGGAGCTTGAACGACTTGTTGCCGCTGATCAGCGGATCGATGAGGTCGAGCCGGAGTACGGCCGCTTCGATGCCGGCCTCGGCGAGCCAGGACAATCGCAAGGGGTGTAACGGGGCGCGTGGTAGATCAAGAAGCATGGGGGCCTGACAAGCTGGACGTGAGAATGCAGCGGCGCCGGGACCGACCCGGCGCGCTGCTCATTCTACAGCACGGCTGCCAGGCGCGAGCCTTGGTCGATGGCGCGTTTGGCGTCCAGTTCCGCGGCCACGTCCGCGCCACCGATCAGGTGCACTCGCTGCCCGGCCTCGATCAGCCCCCGCTCCAGCTCGCGCAACGGATCCTGCCCCGCGCAGATCACCACGTTGTCCACCGCCAGCACCCGCGGCTCGCCCCCGGCCACGCGCACATGCAGGCCGGCGTCATCGATCTTCAAGTACTCGACCCCGTTGACCATGCGCACGCCCTTGCTCTTCAACCCGGCGCGATGGATCCAGCCGGTGGTCTTGCCCAGGCCTTCACCCACCTTGCCCGCCTTGCGCTGCAGCAGGTAGACCTCGCGCGCCGGCGCGTGGGTCTGCGCCGCAACCCCAGCCACACCGCCGCGGGCGTGCAGCGTCAGGTCGATGCCCCACTCCTTCCAGAATGCCTCACGATCAAGGCTGGTGAACGGCCCTTGATGCACCAGGAACTCGCTGACGTCGAAGCCGATGCCACCGGCGCCGATCACCGCCACACGCTGACCCACCGGGCGCCGTTGCAGCAGCACGTCCAGGTAACCCAGCACCATGGGATGGTCGATACCCTCGATGTCCGGCAGCCGAGGGGCGATGCCCGTGGCCAGCACGATCTCGTCGAAACCTCCGGCTGTCAGCGCGGCTACGTCGACCCGCGCGCCCAGGCGCACGTCCACGCCGAGGCGCGTCAGCCTGCGATCGAAATAGCGCAGGGTTTCGTTGAACTCTTCCTTGCCCGGAATGCGCTTGGCCACGTTGAACTGACCGCCGATCTCGTCGCGCGAGTCGAACAGCGTCACCGCATGGCCGCGCTCGGCCGCCACCGTGGCCGCCGCCAACCCGGCCGGGCCGGCACCGACGATGGCAATCCTGCGCACCTGGGTCACGGGCAGATAATTGAGCTCGGTTTCATGGCAGGCGCGCGGGTTGACCAGGCAACTGGTCAACTTGCCGGCGAAGGTATGATCCAGGCAGGCCTGGTTACAGGCGATGCAGGTGTTGATCTCGTCGCCCCGGTCGGCAGCGGCCTTGTTGATGAATTCAGGGTCGGCCAGGAATGGCCGCGCCATCGATACCATGTCCGCGTCGCCATCGGCCAGGATGCGCTCGGCCACCTCCGGGGTGTTGATGCGATTGGTGGTGATCAGCGGCAGCCGCACCGCCGTGCGCAACTTGGCCGTGACCTTGCTGAACGCCGCGCGGGGCACCTTGGTGGCGATGGTCGGAATACGTGCTTCGTGCCAGCCGATACCGGTGTTGATCAGAGTGGCGCCCGCCGCCTCGATGGCCTGGGCCAACTCGACCACTTCCTCCCAGATGCTGCCGCCTTCGATCAGGTCGAGCATGGACAGGCGGAAGATGATGATGAACTCGCGACCGACCGCTTGCCTTACCTGACTGACGATCTCGACCGCCAGGCGCATCCGATTGGCGTAGCTGCCGCCCCAGCGATCGGTGCGCTGGTTGCTGTGGGCCGCCAGGAACTGATTGATGAAGTAGCCTTCCGAGCCCATGATCTCGACACCGTCATAGCCCGCCGACTGGGCCAGCCGAGCACAGGCGACAAAGTCGGCGATCTGCTTCTGAATGCCTTCTTCATCCAGCTCGTGTGGCTTGAACGGGTTGATCGGCGCCTGAATGGCACTCGGCGCCACCAGCTTGGGGCTGTACGCATAGCGCCCGGCATGCAGGATCTGCAGGCAGATCTTGCCGCCGGCCTCATGCACCGCCTGGGTCACGATCCGATGCTTTTGCGCCTCCTCGGGCGTGCTCAGCTTGGCCGCCCCGGCATACACTCCGCCTTCTTCGTTCGGAGCAATGCCGCCGGTGACGATCAGGCCCACTCCACCCCGCGCACGTTCGGCAAAATACGCGGCCATGCGTTCGAACCCACCAGGTTTTTCCTCGAGGCCGGTGTGCATGGAACCCATCAGACTCCGGTTGCGCAAGGTGGTGAACCCCAGGTCCAGAGGTGCCAGCAGATGAGGATAGGGAGCAGCGGCCATGGGATCTCCACAGGCAGGATCACGGATAGGTGCGGAGCCTCTTTCAGCGGGCTCGGTCACGACAAGTGTCTGACAGTAAAGACCCGAGCCGCCTGCCTCAATGACCAGAAATGACAAGTCATTGATCATGCCGCACGCGACGTCTACCCTAGTGCGGATTCACCAACAGGAGCTGATTGTTGTCCCTCATGCGCAAAATCCTGATGTCCGTGGTCGCCCTGCTTTGCCTGGCGGCGTTGACCACCTATGCGCTGTGGACGACCCAGCGGCCCGTGGGCCACTACCTGTCGGACCTGCGCGTCACGTTCGAGGGGGTCGACGGCGTGCCGGCTGGGCGGGGCAATCTACTGGGCGTTCAGCCCGAACTGTTTCCGGCGGACTACCAGAGTGTCGAGCGCCTGCGCCTGAAACTGGCCGGCTATCTGCAACACGCCCAGGACGCCGGCCTGCTCAACGGCAAGACCATCGTCGTGCTGCCCGAGCACATCGGCACCTGGTTGTGGGCCGTGGGCGAGAAGAACGAGTTCTACCAGGCCGCGCAACGCCGCGATGCCGAACAATGGCTCGCCGCCAGCAACCCGCTGGATCTGCTCGCCGGATTGGTCCAAGCCCATGGCGACGACCGCTTCGCCGACGCCTACCTGCGCATGAAGGCGGCGCGCATGGCCGATCAATACCAGCAACTGTTCGGCGGCCTCGCCAGGCAGTTCGGTGTGACGCTGGTCGCGGGCTCCATCATTCTGCCCAAGCCTTCGGTTACCGACGGTCGGCTGCGGACCGACAGCGGGCCCTTGTACAACGCCAGCGTCGTGTTCGCCACCGATGGCTCCATCCTCGGTCAGCCACAGCTCCAGCATTTCACCAGTCACCCTACCCGGCGCTATGTGCAATCCTTGGGCGATGCGCCATTCAACGTTTTCGACACCCCGGCGGGAAAACTCACCGTACTGATCGGCACCGACAGCTGGCACCCGGCCAGTCACGCCCAACTACGCCAGCAGGACGTGCAACTGCTGGCGGTGCCGGCATCGGTGCTGGGCCGGGGCCGCTGGTCCAGCCCGTGGCGTGGCTTCCGCATCAGCCCGGCGCCCACCGATGTTGCCTTGTCACCTCGCGAAGTCAGCGAGGCACACGCCTGGCAACGTCTGAACGAAGCCAGCGCGTCCTTGGCCAGCATGACCGTGTTCATGGGCGGACATTTCTGGAATCAGTTCTACGAAGGGCAAAGTTTCGCGCGTCAGCGCGAACGGTTCGGGCAAGTCGGCGATGGGCGCGGTGCGCGCCTGATCAACCTGTGGCTCTAGGCGCGTGACGGGCCAGCGCATCAAACTCGGCGACCTGTCGGTCGGCTTCACTCAAAGCCTGGCCGAGGCAGTACGTAGCCAGGGTCATGACCCCTCGCCCCTGTTGACCCAATATGGACTGGAGCCCAGTCGGCTCAACGTGGCCGGTGCACGGTTGACCATCGCCCGCTATATGCGCCTGGGGCATGCGGCCATCGCACTCACCGGCGACCCTGCCCTGGGCCTGCGCATCGGTCAGGCCAGTCGCTTGAGCCAGGCGGGGTTGGCGGGTATCACGGCCGCACAGGCGCCAACGGTGCGCGAAGCCGCCCGTACGCTGATTCGCTTCGAAGCTCTGTATGCAGCCAACTACCGCGGGCAGTCGAGCTTTCATGAAGACCGCGAAGGCGCCTGGCTACGTTTCTATTCGATCAGCCCCTACAACACCTATAACCGGTTCGTGGTGGATTCGCTGCTGACCGGCTGGCTGCGGCAACTGAGCGTCCTGGCGGGGCAAGACGTGCGTGCGCAGCGGCTGGAGGTCGAGTTCGCAGCGCCGGAGTACGCTGACCACTACCCTGCCAACACCAGCTTCGGCTGCGAGCACAATCAACTGCGTCTCACCCACGCCAGCCTCAGCCTGCGCAACCCCGAGCACTGTCCCAGCACCTGGCAGCATCTGTTGCAGTTGTGCGAGCAGGAACTGGAACGGCTGACCCGTATCCGGACCCTGGCCGAACGGGTCAGCCAGCTGCTGGGCCCCTTGCTCAATGGCGGACGCGAGCCCACGCTGGACGAAGTCGCCGCTTGCCTGAAAATGCCGGCCTGGACCCTGCGCCGCAAGCTGACCCAGGAAGGCAGCCAATTTCGCTCGATTCTCAACGACACCCGCCGGGACCTGGCACAGACCTACATCCGTGACACCGAGCTGGCCTTCGGCGAAATTGCCTATCTACTGGGATTCACCTCGGCCGAAGCCTTCCAGCGTGCGTTCAAGCGCTGGTGCGCAGTCACGCCCGGAGAGTACCGCCGCACGAACCGTCAATGATCCGTACGCACATCGGCTTCAAGGTTGCGAGACAGGCGTGTCGGCGGCAGGCGCTTGAATGGCAGCGTCGGGAACTGCCTGCGGCGTTTCGGGCGATGGGATGATTTCGATCGGTGCCGGTTGCGCCGGAGGTGCCACCGGCTGCGAGGCCTCCTGTTCAGGCACCGCGTCTGCCCCAGGCGCCTGGATGACCGCCGGCGTCGGCTGCGCCAACGGCGTTTGCGCAGCCGATGGCGCCGCTACTGCAGGCGCCAGGGAAGCGGCGGGTGCGGTGTCGGGCACACCCAGCTCATCCTGGGCTGGCTGCGGCGCTGCCGCTTTCTTGGCTTTGACCGGCATGAAGCTCTCGACCAAGGCGAAATAGCGGTCGTAGAACGTATCCGACGCCACCGTTTCACTGGCCACCTTGACCATGGAGTCGTCGGTGGACCCGATCGGCATCGACACCGAACCCAGCACCCCCACGCCCACACTGGCGGAGTTGTTGACCTTCTTCAGCGCGTAGCGATCCTGCAGGGCGTTGGCGAACACGGTGGAACTGTGATCACTGCTGGCATCGGCTACGCAGACCACGTTGAAGCTGATTTCCAGATGACTCTCGCCGGTTTGCTGGAAGCTCTTGTGCCCGCTGACCTGGCGCGGATCATTGCTGGTGATGATGTAGCCCTGACTGAGCAATCCACGCCGGGCGGCCTCGCAGGATGCTACGTCACTGACGGGATAGTTGCGCGAGAACGTACCCGAGTCGGCAAAGTTTTCGTGTTCGTAGATGGCGGTCTTGGGTGAGGAACACCCTGCCAGGCCAAGCCATGCAATTGCCAGCAAGGCGCCTGGGAGGCGACGTCCGAAAGGAAATGGGAGTGACATTTGGAGTCCTGGAAAACAGTCTGCGGCTATTGTGCAACAGAACATGCGCATGCGGCGCATGAAATACCGTTCAATCAGGACGTGCGGTGATACGCGATGTTTCCATGGGCGGTTTCCATGGACTGCGTGCTTACTTGACTGCGGGCGGCTGAGTCACAGGCTGCGCAGGAGCGCCGGCAGCGGCTGCAGAATCGAGGGGCACGGTCGCAAGTGCGGCGCGTTGCTCGGCGCGAGCCTTGGCACGCAACTGCTTGCGCCAGCGCCGCTTGCTGCTGGCGGCAATGTACCAACCGAACAACGGACCCAACAACATGCCGGCAAGCACACCTGCCAGTATGAAGACCGAAACCGGCAACGATGGGCTGGACCACCCAAGAACGCTCAATGCCACGGCCTGCTGGTTCTCTAGCACGAATATCAGCACAGCGGCGGCGACTGCCAGGAAGATCAGCACCAGCAGCAATTTCTTGAGATTACGCAAAGCCTTCTCCTTCAACGTCGATCAAACGAGTTCTTCATCCTCGTTCACCCGGTCGCGCAATTCCTTGCCGGGCTTGAAATGCGGAACGAACTTGCCGTCCAGGCTTACTGACTGACCTGTCTTCGGGTTACGCCCGACACGCGGCGCGCGATAGTGCAGGGAAAAGCTGCCGAAACCGCGTATCTCGATCCTGTCACCCGTGGCAAGGCACTGGGACATTTGTTCAAGCATGGTCTTGATGGCCAGTTCCACATCCTTGGATGAAAGTAGACCTTGATGGGTGACAATACGTTCGATCAATTCCGACTTCGTCATATTTTTCCCTTCTTTATCAAGCAGCTAGATCAGCGCTTAGAAGGTTTTAGCATGGCTTGACAGATTTGAACAGCCCGACTCTTGACTTCTTCGCAATCAGTTGTCGGTGCACTATTTGAACGCACTGCTCTTGCGGCATTTGACGATCATGCTGCGCGTGGAATAACCGGCGGGGTTGAGACCGAAGACGTAGTCATCAGGGTCTTCCTTGGCGTCACTGGACTTGGCCAGGGTGCGGTAGCCCGCAGGTCCACAGGCGGACTCCGCCTCTTTCTCGCACTGTGCCCAGGACGAAGTGAGCCCGGAACAGTTGATGTGCAACCCGCGGTTGCCACGCTTGCCGTGGGAGGTGGAGGTGGCGGCGCAGGCGGTCACCAGCAGCAATGCTGCGATGAGCAAGGTAAATTTCATGACTCGGGCCTTGTCTACTTCAGGATGGACACGGGTTCAGGAGTAACGGCGAAATGGATCAACAACCACAGGCCATCTACCCTATCCAAGTAGCTGGCCGATTGCTAATTTACTTCAGGCGGGTTTCAGTGCGATGACTCGGAAGATTGTAACTATTCGTACAACACCGCCCTGACCTTTCATCCCTGGCTGTTGCAGCGCACGAACATGGTCCGACTGGCCATGCCGGGATTCCAGCCCAGGAAGCCATCCTCCGGGTCCTCCTTGATATCCGATGTCTTTGCCAAGACCTTGTAGCCTGCCGAGCGACAGGATTGATGGGCCTTGTCATAGCACTTGCCCCATGACGAACCCAAGCCACTGCAGTTGATTTGCAACGCCTGCATGCCCCGATAATCTCGTTTGACCACCGATGTGGTGGAGCACCCGGACGTCAGGCCAACTACTACGAACAGCATCGCGGTTACTACGGTTTTCATCCCTGGAGGTCCTTGGGTATTCGCTTATGCCTTTGAGCCTCCCAGGCACTTTTAAGTTCGGCACCCATTTCTGCTGAACGGTACGAAACACAAATCGCAGGCACAAAAAAGGGCGACCGAAGTCGCCCTTTTTCTACAGGTCAAACAGAACTTAGTTCTGCTTTTCCATCTGAGCACGCAGCAGGTCGCCCAGAGTGGTCGGACCGGCAGCGATATCCGAAGTGGCTGGCTTGTCGCGCAGGCTCTGGATAGCTTCTTTCTCGTCTTCAACGTCTTTCGATTTGATCGACAGTTGGATGACGCGGGACTTGCGGTCGACGCTGATGATCTTGGCTTCGACTTCTTCGCCTTCCTTCAGGACGTTGCGCGCGTCTTCAACGCGGTCACGGCTGATTTCGGAAGCTTTCAAAGTGGCTTCGATGTCGTCGGCCAGGGTGATCACAGCGCCCTTGGCGTCAACTTCTTTAACGGTACCGCGAACGATAGCGCCTTTGTCGTTGACAGCAACGTAGTTGGAGAACGGATCGTCTTCCAGTTGCTTGATGCCCAGGGAGATGCGCTCGCGCTCTGGATCTACCGACAGGATGACGGTGTCAAGCTCGTCGCCCTTCTTGAAACGACGTACGGCTTCTTCGCCCACTTCGTTCCAGGAGATGTCGGACAGGTGAACCAGACCGTCGATGCCGCCGTCCAGACCGATGAAGATACCGAAATCGGTGATCGACTTGATGGTGCCGGAGATCTTGTCGCCCTTGTTGAACTGGCCAGAGAAGTCTTCCCACGGGTTGGACTTGCACTGCTTGATGCCCAGGGAGATACGACGACGCTCTTCGTCGATGTCCAGAACCATGACTTCCACTTCGTCGCCGACTTGTACGACTTTCGAAGGGTGGATGTTCTTGTTGGTCCAGTCCATTTCGGAAACGTGTACCAGGCCTTCCACGCCTTCTTCCAGCTCTGCGAAGCAGCCGTAGTCGGTCAGGTTGGTCACGCGCGCCATGACGCGAGTGCTTTCTGGGTAACGTGCCTTGATGGCAACCCATGGGTCTTCGCCCAGTTGCTTCAGGCCCAGGGATACGCGGTTACGCTCGCGATCGTACTTCAGAACCTTGACATCGATCTCGTCGCCAACGTTGACGATTTCCGATGGGTGCTTGATACGCTTCCAGGCCATGTCGGTGATGTGCAGCAGACCATCGACGCCACCCAGATCGACGAATGCGCCGTAATCGGTGAGGTTCTTGACGATACCCTTGACTTGCTGACCTTCCTGCAGGGATTCCAGCAGAGCTTCGCGCTCGGCGGAGTTCTCGGCTTCCAGGACACTGCGACGGGAAACGACAACGTTGTTGCGCTTCTGGTCCAGCTTGATGACCTTGAATTCGAGCTCTTTACCTTCCAGGTGGGTGGTGTCGCGCACAGGGCGGACATCGACCAGGGAACCAGGCAGGAACGCACGGATGCCGTTAACGTCGACAGTGAAGCCGCCTTTAACCTTACCGTTGATAACGCCCTTGACCACTTCCTCGGCGGCGAAAGCTGCTTCCAGAACGATCCAGCACTCGGCGCGCTTGGCTTTTTCGCGGGACAGCTTGGTTTCGCCAAAGCCGTCTTCTACCGCGTCCAGCGCAACGTGGACTTCGTCACCGACCTTGATGGTCAGTTCGCCAGCGTCGTTGTAGAACTGCTCGAGCGGGATGACACCCTCGGACTTCAGGCCGGCGTGGACAGTAACCCAGTCACCGTCGATATCGACGACGATACCGGTGATGATTGCGCCTGGCTGAAGATTGAGAGTTTTTAGGCTTTCTTCAAAGAGTTCTGCAAAGCTTTCGCTCATTTTAATTCCTGTAGATTTGGGCGAAACATACGCCCATCAGCCACGCTCCAGACAACGTGGGTTTCGTTCAAGTAAAAGAAAGCCACCGGGATGTTGACTGGGTTCCCGTATAGCTTCTTCGTCACCCGGCGATATCGCGAAGTGCGATCTCGCTCATGATGCGTTCCAACACCTGCTCGATGGACAACTCCGTGGAATCCAGCTGTATGGCATCGGCCGCCGGCTTGAGCGGGGCCACTGCGCGCTGGGTGTCACGCTCATCGCGTGCACGTATCTCATCTAGCAGACTCGACAGACTAACATCGTTGCCGGCTGTCTTCAACTGCAAGTAACGTCTGCGCGCACGTTCCTCGGCGCTCGCGGTCAGGAACACCTTGAGCGGCGCATCGGGGAACACCACCGTGCCCATGTCGCGACCATCGGCGACCAGGCCAGGCAGCTCCTGAAACGCCCGCTGGCGCTGCAGCAAGGCATCGCGTACCGCTGGCAGGGCAGCGACCTGGGAAGCGCAGGCGCCGATCTGCTCGTTACGAATGTCCCGGGTGACATCGTCGCCTTCCAGGACGATGCGCTGTGGCTGGCCATCGGCGGCGGCAATGAACTGCACGTCCAGGTGCGCAGCCATGACCATCAGTGAAGCTTCGTTGCTCAAATCCACGCCGTGGTTGCGTGCGGCGTAGGCCAGCAGCCGATACAAAGCGCCCGAATCGAGCAGCTTCCAGCCCAGACGCTTGGCCAGGATACCGGCGACGGTACCCTTGCCCGAACCGCTGGGCCCGTCGATGGTGATGACTGGCGCCACGTTCACGACTTGCCCTCTTCGGCTACGTTGATACCCACTTGGGCGCACAGACCGAGGAAGTTGGGGAACGACGTGGCGACGTTGGCACAGTCGTGGATGCGGATCGGCGCGCTGGCGCGCAGGGAGGCGACGCTGAAAGCCATGGCGATGCGGTGATCACCGTGGCCGTGAACTTCGCCACCGCCCATGGCTGGCACCCCGTGACCGACGCCGTCGATGATGATGCCATCCGCCGTCGGCTCGCATTTGACGCCCAAGGCTTGCAAGCCATCAGCCATGACTTGGATACGGTCGGATTCCTTGACCCGCAGCTCTTCGGCGCCGCGCAACACGGTGCGCCCCTCGGCGCAGGCGGCTGCCACGAACAGCACGGGGAATTCGTCGATCGCCAGCGGCACCAGCGCTTCGGGAATCTCGATGCCCTTGAGCCGGGCAGCCCGCACGTGCAGGTCGGCAACCGGTTCGCCACCGACTTCACGCTGGTTTTCCAGGGTGATGTCGGCGCCCATCAGGCGCAGGATATCGATGACGCCCGTACGCGTGGGGTTTATGCCGACGTGTTCCAGGGTCAGGTCCGAACCTTCGGCGATCGAAGCGGCCACCAGGAAGAAGGCGGACGAGGAGATGTCGCCCGGTACTTCGATATGGGTCGCGGTCAACGTGTGTCCGGACTCGACCGATGCCTGCGGGCCGTCGACGTGCACAGGGTAGCCAAAACCACGCAGCATGCGCTCGGTGTGGTCGCGGGTCGGTGCAGGCTCGGTGGTGGTGGTCTTGCCTTCGGCCCACAATCCAGCCAGCAACAGGCAGGATTTGACCTGGGCAGAGGCCATCGGCAGGGTGTAGTTCAGCGCCTTGAGGCGCTGTCCGCCGCGAATGACCACCGGCGGACGACCCTCGGCAGCGGTCTCGATGACCGCGCCCATTTCCCGCAGGGGGTTGGCCACGCGGTTCATGGGGCGCTTGGACAGCGAGGCATCGCCGGTCAGCGTGGTGTCGAAGCTCTGCGCTGCCAGGATGCCGGCGAGCAGGCGCATCGAGGTCCCGGAGTTGCCCAGGTAGATCGGCCCCGGCGGCGCCTGCAACCCGTGCAGACCGACGCCGTGGATGGTCACGCGGCCCTGGTTCGGGCCTTCGATGACTACGCCCATGTCGCGGAAGGCCTGCAAAGTCGCCAGAGCGTCCTCGCCTTCCAGGAAGCCTTCGACTTCGGTGGTGCCTTCGGCCAGCGAGCCGAGCATGATCGAACGGTGCGAGATGGATTTGTCGCCCGGTACGCGGATGCGGCCATTGAGGCTGCCGCCGGGTTTGCCCAGGAAGATCAGGTCGTCATTGGAGTTCATAGCGTCCACATAGGCCCGACGGGCCAGGATTTTACTGAAATGCTCGCGGGCCACCCGGGCGCGTGTGAACACGCCCAGCAGGTGATGCCCATCCCCTGCATCGACCGCGTCGCGCAAGGCGTCGAGATCGCTGCGAAATGTATCGAGTGTGCGCAAAACTGCCTCGCGGTTGGCGAGGAAGATGTCGTGCCACATGACCGGATCGCTGCCGGCGATTCGGGTGAAATCGCGGAAACCGCCCGCAGCGTAGCGGAAGATTTCCAGGTTTTCACTGCGCTTGGCCAACGAATCGACCAGACCGAACGCCAGCAGGTGAGGCAGGTGGCTGGTGGCGGCAAGCACCTCGTCATGGCGCTCGACCTGCATGTGCTCCACGTCCGCCCCCAGGGCGCGCCACAGGCCGTCGACCCGGGCCAGCGCCTGGGGCGAGGTTTCGGCCAGCGGCGTGAGGATCACCTTGTGCCGCTTGAACAACTCGGCATTGGCTGCCTCCACCCCGCTCTGCTCGGAACCGGCGATCGGATGGCCCGGCACGAAGCGTGAGAGGTCACCGCCGAAAGCGTCACGATAAGCTCGCACCACATTGCCCTTGGCGCTGCCGACATCGGTGATCACCGCCCGACCCAGATCGAGTCGAGCCAGCGCCGCCAGCAGTTTCTCCATGCCCAGGATCGGTACTGCCAACTGGATCACATCGGCGCCCACACAGGCCTTGGCAAGCTCCGCCTCACAGCGGTCCACCACACCCAGCTCGACGGCGCGCTGGCAGGAACGTGGATCGAGATCGACCCCGACCACTTCATCGGCCAGGCCGCTCTGCTTGATGCCTTTGGCGAAGGAGCCGCCGATCAGTCCCAATCCCACTACCACCAGGCGGCCTATTCTGGCAGCGCCGGGTTGCAATTGCGTGAAATCAGACACGAGCCAGCACCTGGCGCAATGCCTCCAGGAAGCGGCTGTTCTCTTCGGCCAGGCCGATGGTCACGCGCAGGTGGTTGGGCATGCCATAGCCGGCCACCGGGCGCACGATCACACCCTCGCGCAGCAGCCCCTGAAACACCGGACCGGCGTCGCGACCCACATCCACGGCAATGAAGTTGCCCTTGGACGGGATCCACTGCAGACCCAGCTCGGTGAAACCCGCCTCCAGCTGCTGCATGCCAGCGCTGTTGAGTTCGCGGCTGCGCTGCAGATATTCGGTGTCGGTCAGCGCGGCGCACGCGGCGGCCAGCGCCAGGCTGTTCACGTTGAATGGCTGGCGCACGCGATTGAGCACGTCGGCGATGGTCGGCGACGACAGACCGTAGCCCACCCGCAGCGCAGCCAGGCCATAGGCCTTGGAGAACGTGCGCGACACCAGCAGGTTGGGATAGCGCGCCAGATAATCCAGGCCGTCGGGCAGGTCGCCGCCCACGGCGTATTCGATATAGGCCTCGTCGAGCACCACCAGCACGCTGGGGGGAACCGCCGCCAGGAAGTCTTCCAGCGCCTGCGGTCCGAACCAGGTCCCGGTCGGGTTGTTCGGGTTGGCCAGAAACACGATGCGGGTCTTGTCGTCGATCGCTGCCAGCATCGCGGGCAGGTCATGGCCGAACTGCTTGGCCGGGACGACCCGCGCGCCGGCGTTCACGGCCTGCACGACCAGCGGATAGACGGCGAAGGCGTGCTCGCTGAACACGGCGTTCAGGCCGGGTGCCAGGTAGGCGCGGGCAACCAGTTCGAGAATGTCGTTGGAGCCGTTGCCCAGAGTCACTTGGTCGATCTGCACGCGGCACTGCCGAGCCAGCAGGGTCTTGAGGTCGAAACCGTTGCCATCGGGGTAGCGCGTGAGTTCGGCCAGCTCGCGCTCGATCGCGGCACGGGTCTTGGGGCTTGCGCCCAACGGGTTCTCGTTGCTGGCCAGCTTGATGATGCTGGCCGGGTCCATGTTCAGCTCTCGGGCTAGTTCGTCCACCGGTTTGCCGGGAACGTACGGGGACAGCTGCTGAACACCGGTCTGGGCCAGGGCAAGGAAATCGGTCATGCGTGCTAACCCTTCTGTTAGAGAACCGCTTTGGGGTACGAGCCGAGCACCTTGAGTGCCACGGCTTCCTGACTGATCTGTTCCAGCACGCCCTTGATCAACGGGTCGCGATGGTGGCCGATGAAGTCGATGAAGAACACGTAGGTCCACTTGCCGCTGCGCGACGGACGCGTCTCGATGCGTGTCAGGTCGATGCCGTTGTCATGGAACGGCACCAGCAGCTCGTGCAGGGCACCGGGGCGGTTGCTCATGGACACGATGACCGAGGTCTTGTCGTCGCCGGTCGGCGGTACTTCCTGGTTGCCGATGATCAGGAACCGCGTGGCGTTGTCCGGGCGGTCCTCGATCTTTTCGGCCAGGCGCTCCAGGCCATACAGGCCGGCCGCCATGTCGCCGGCGATGGCCGCCGAATTCCATTCGCCCTTGACCCGCTTGGCCGCCTCGGCGTTGCTGGCCACCGCGATGCGCTCCACGTTCGGGTAGTGCGCGTCCAGCCACTTGCGGCATTGCGCCAGGGACTGTGCGTGGGAGTAGATGCGAGTGATGCTGTCGGTCTTGGTGTTGTCGCCGATCAGCAGGTGATGGTGGATGCGCAACTCGACCTCGCCGCAGATCACCATGTCGTGCTCGAGGAAGCTGTCGAGGGTGTGGTTCACCGCGCCTTCGGTGGAATTCTCCACCGGCACCACGCCGAAATTCACGGCGCCGGCGACCACTTCGCGGAACACCTCGTCGATCGCGGCCATCGGCTTGCTGATCACCGCATGGCCGAAATGCTTCATCGCAGCGGCCTGGGTGAAGGTGCCCTCCGGACCCAGGTAGGCCACCTTCAACGGGTTTTCCAGGGCCAGGCAGGAGGACATGACTTCGCGGAACAGACGCGCCATTTCCTCGTTGCTCAGCGGCCCCTTGTTGCGTTCCATCACACGCTTGAGCACCTGCGCCTCGCGCTCGGGCCGGTAGAACACCGGCACCTCGCCTTCGGCCAGCGCCGCCATCTTGACCCGTGCGACTTCTTCGGCACAGCGGGCGCGATCGCTGATCAGCTCGAGGATCTTTTCGTCGAGGCTGTCGATGCGGACCCGCAGGGCCTTGAGTTCATGTTCGGACATCAGCCGTTTTCCTTTTCGAACTCCGCCATGTAGTCGACCAGCGCTTCGATGGCGTCAAGGCCCAGGGCGTTGTAGATGGAGGCGCGCATGCCACCGACCGAACGGTGACCCTTGAGGTTGAGCAGGCCGCGCGCGTCGGCGCCGGCCAGAAACGCCTTGTCCAGGCGCTCGTCGGCCAGGCGGAACGGTACGTTCATCCACGACCGGGCGTTGACCGAGATCGGGTTGCTGTAGAACGCGCTGGCGTCGATGAAGCCGTACAGACGGTCTTTCTTGGCCCGGTTGCGCGTTTCCATGGCGGCAACCCCGCCCTGCTCCTTGAGCCACTCGAACACCAGGCCCGAGAGGTACCAGGAGTAGGTCGCCGGCGTGTTGTACATCGAGCCGTTGTCGGCCGCGATCTTGTAGTCGAGCATGGTCGGACAGGCGCTGCGGGCCTTGCCCAGCAGGTCGTCGCGCACGATGACCACGACCAGGCCGCTGGGACCGATGTTCTTCTGCGCACCGGCGTAGATGAGGCCGAACTGGGAGACGTCGACGGGCCGCGAGAGAATGTCCGAGGACATGTCGACCACCAGCGGGGTGTCGCCGGTCTGCGGAATCCAGTCGAACTGCAGGCCGCCGATGGTTTCGTTCGACGCGTAGTGCACGTAGGCCGCGCCGGGCGTCAGTGTCCACTCGTTCTGGCCGGGAATGGCCTGGTAGTCGTAGGGTTTGGCACTGGCCGCGACGTTGACATTGCCGTAGCGACGGGCTTCCTCGATGGCCTTCTTCGACCAGATGCCGGTTTCGACGTAGTCCGCCGTGCCGCCTTCGGGGAGCAGGTTCAGGGGGATCTCGGCGAACTGCTGGCTGGCCCCGCCCTGCAGGAACAGCACCTTGTAGTTGGACGGGACGCCAAGCAGATCGCGTAGGTCCTGTTCGGCCTTTTCGGCGATGGCGGTGTAGTCCTCGCTGCGATGGCTCATTTCCATCACCGAGAGACCCTTGCCGCGCCAGTTCAGCATTTCAGCCTGGGCGCGCTGCAGTACGGCTTCGGGAAGCGCGGCGGGGCCTGCGCAGAAGTTAAAGGCTCGATTGCTCACATCCACTCTCGCTCTGCTTGAATTCGGGGCTGACCCGGGTGTGTCTGTCGGAAGATCGGCGGTGAGGCCTTCGCGGGCANNGGGGGGGGGCGCGGCGGCGGGGATATCTCCCCCCCCCCCCGCCCCGCTCCCACAGGCATTCACGGGCCTTTGTGGGAGCGGGCTCTGCCCGCGAAGGGCGCACCGCCGATCAACTGCCCTACAACTTACTCCTCGGGCGTTTCGGCCGCGGCATCGGCTTCAGCGTCGCCCTGGGCCAATTCGGAATCGTCCAGCTCTACACCTTCGACACCTTCAACGCCTTCGACACCTTCTTCCAGCTCATCTTCCTCGACTTCCGATGGCTCCTGAACCCGCTCCAGGCCCACCAGCTTCTCGTCGGTGATCAGCTTGATCAGGGTCACACCCTGGGTGTTTCGGCCAAGGCTCGACACTTCACCGACGCGGGTACGCACCAGCGTGCCCTGGTCGGAAATGAGCATGATCTCTTCGCCTTCCTGGGACTGGATAGCACCGATCAGCTTGCCGTTGCGTTCCTTGGTGACCATGGCGATCACGCCCTGGCCGCCGCGACCGCGACGAGGGAACTTGCTCAGCGGCGTGCGCTTGCCGAAGCCGCGCTCCGAAGCGGTGAGGATCTGTGCACCGGATTCGGGGATCAGCATGGAGATCAGTTGCTGACCCTTGCCCAGACGCATGCCACGAATACCGCGAGCGCCACGGCCCATCTGGCGCACGACGCCTTCGGCGAAGCGGATCACCTTGCCGGCATCGGAGAACAGCATGACTTCCTTGGCGCCGTCGGTGATGGCAGCGGCGATCAGGGTGTCG
>NZ_DJUS01000039.1:0-4748 GCF_002438365.1 Pseudomonas sp. UBA6276 | reverse complement strand
CCGCCTGGTCTACGCCGGACCCACGATTGCGGAGTTTTTCCCATGCAATTACCCCCACGCCTGCCCGACCACGGCACGATCGCCCTGATCGCGCCGGCGGGCCCCATCGAGCTGGACATCGAAGCTGCTTGCGCCTGGGCCCGAGCGCGCGGCTACACGCTGCGGATCTACCCCGGTGTTGCGCTGGCCCAGGGTTATCTGGCCGGTAGCGACGAGGCCCGCCTGCAAGACCTCCACGACGCGTTTTCCGATCCCGAAGTAGATGCCATTTTCTGCCTGCGTGGTGGCTACGGTACGCCCCGTCTGCTGGACAAGATCGACTTCCCGCTACTGGCGCGCCACCCCAAACCCTTCGTGGGCTACAGCGATATCACCGCGCTGCATGTGGCCATCGCTCGCCATGCCGGGTTCGTGACCTTCCATGGGCCGCTGTTCAAATCCGATCTGCTGACGCAGAAGCAAGCGCCGACCGAGTCTTCGTTGTGGCAGATGCTGCGCGGAGAGTTGGGAGCAGGAGACCTGTTGCGGCATCCGCCAGCGTGGCCGCTGACCACGGTACTGCCTGGCCAGGCTCAAGGACGATTGATGGGCGGCAACCTGGCGATGATCAGTGCCACGCTGGGAACGCCGTACGAGCTGCCTGGCGAGGACATCGTGCTGTTCATCGAGGACGTCAACGAGCCGCTGTACCGCGTGGATCGTTTCCTGACCCACCTGCGCCTGGCCGGCAAGCTGCGTGGGGTGCGGGGTGTGATCGTGGGCGACTTCGCGGGCATCGGTGTCGAGCAGATGACGCCGCTGCTGCTCGATACGTTTCAGGCCGATGGCATTCCAGTGCTGGCCGGCTGGCGCAGTGGTCATTGCGATCCGAACCTGACTTTGCCGCTGGGCGTGCAGGTCAGGCTTGACGCCACTGAGCGGCAGGTCTGGTTGGAGCAGGATGTGGTGGCCTAGGCGACGCCAAGGCCACCACATCCTGTTACTGCTGCGCCCGCAAGGCTTCCAGCAGCTTGTGGGTCGGATAGCCGTCAGCTGGCCAGCCCAAGGTTTGCTGCGCGCTGCGGATGGCCTTGCGCGTGTTGGCGCCGATGATGCCGTCTGGAGCGCCGGCATCGTAATTGCGCGCGGTTAACCGGCTCTGCAGTTCGATGCGCTCGGTGCGTGTGAGGGGCATGTCATCTTTCGGCCAAGTGCCTTGAATGTAGCCCGAACCCTGGAAGCGCTGTGCCAGCAGGCTTACGCCCAGCGCGTACGACGAAGAGTTGTTGTACTTCAGGATCGCGCGGAAATTATCGAACACCAGAAAGGCCGGGCCGCGGTAGCCGGCGGGCAGAAGCAGCGCCGCCGAGGCATTCTCGCTGCCCGCCGGGACTGCGCCGCCGGGCATCGTCGCTACACCCAGACGCTGCCAGTCGCTGACCGGCTTGCGGCTGCTGCCGTCGGCCAGGGCGTAGTCGAAGCCCTCGGGCAGGCGCACTTCCAGGCCCCAGGTCTGGCCGCTCTGCCAGCCAGAGCTTTGCAGGTAGTGGGCCGTAGAGGCGAGGGCGTCGGCGGCGCTGTTCCAGATGTCGCGGCGACCATCGCCGTCGAAGTCCACAGCGTGGGAATTGTAGGTGGTGGGGATGAACTGGGTCTGACCCATGGCACCGGCCCACGAGCCGAGCATGCGCTCAGGTGGGATGTCGCCATTCTGCAGGATCTGCAGCGCAGCCAGCAGCTGGCTTTGCGCGAACTCAGGGCGGCGGCCTTCGTAAGCCAGAGTCGCCAACGAGCGGATCACCGATTTGTCGCCCTGGATCTGACCGAAGCTGCTTTCCATGCCCCACACGGCAACCAGCACCTGGCGCTCGACGCCGTAGCGCTGCTCGATGCTCGTCAGCACGTCCGCATACTGGTCAAGCATGGCCTGGCCACGGCGCACGCGAGTCGGGGAGATGGCGCCGTCGAGGTATTCCCACACCGGACGGCTGAATTCAGGTTGGCTGCGATCAGCCTTGATTACGCTCATGTCGGGCATGACGCCCTCGAAGGCGCGGTCGAACAGCTGCGCGTCGACGCCGCTGCGCAGCGCTTGCTGGCGGAAGCCCTGTTGCCATTCTGCGAATGTCTGGGTTGGCAGCACCGGGGTGTCGACGCTGCTCGGCGCGGGCGCCATGGGCACCGGCAGGGAAGGCTGGACGATCGGAGCGGGCAGGGTGTCGGCGACGGTGGGTTTTTCCGCGCAGGCAACCAGCAAGGCCAGGCAGGTAGTCACGGCGAACTGGCGCATGGGCCAGCCAGAGGTACGACGAGAAGACATTCACAAGTCCAGGGCTTTCGGGGCAGAGGCAAACCTTAACATGCCAGCCGAACCTGTAGCATGGGTTTAGCCTTGTCAGCGATCAGCCCGCCACGCTGCAGTGCGGCTTTGCGGGAGCGGGCTCTGCCCGCGAATGCAGCGCCCGTGTGTATCTCGCATACCGCAGCGAGGCTTTGTGGGAGCGGGCTCTGCCCGCGAATGCAGCGACGCAATGTATCTGACACACCGCAGTGGATGCTCCATCTGCCCACCAGAATGCTGCGCTATTCGGCCGGAAGGGCCAGGCGCTGGCCCGCCATCAACAGCGATAACCGCGACAACCCCACCCACACCGAACCTGGCGCCTGGCCCTTGATCTGCGCGTCGATGCGTTGTGCATCCTGCAGCAACTGCGCCCAGCGCAGTGCCGAATGCCGCTGCAGAGCCTTGCTCATCAGCGGCTTGCGCTTGTCCCAGACGGGCGGGCGGGCCTGGCTGAAAGCCTTGTCCAGCGGCACCCCCTGGCTGTACTGCTGCGACAGGCTGGCCAGCAGGCGCAGCTCGCGGGCCAGCGCCCAGAGGATGACCGGCGGCTCGACACCTTCGCCGCGCAACCCTTCGAGCATGCGCAGAGCATGTTCGGCCTGGCCATTGAGGATCGCATCGATCAGGCCGAACACGTCGAAGCGAGCACTGTCGGCGACCGCCGATTGCACCGTCTCCAGCGTGATATGGTTACCCTCGGCCAGTAACTTGAGCTTTTCGATCTCCTGCGCGGCCGCCAGCAGATTGCCCTCTACCCGCGCGGCGATCAGCTCCACCGCATCCGGTTGCGCCGCCAGCCCGGCCTGGGCCAGGCGCTGGCGGATCCATTGCGGCAACTGCTGCGCATCCACCGGCCAGATCTGCACGAACTGCGTGTGCGCACCATCCACCAGGGCCTTGCCCCATTTGGTTTTCTGCGCACTGCCGTCCAGCTTGGGCAGGCTGATCAACAGCACGGTATCTTCGGCAGGTCGTGAGCAGTATTCGATCAGCGCCGCAGCGCCCTTGTCACCCGGCTTGCCTGAAGGCAGGCGCAGTTCCAGCAGGCGCCGCTCGGCAAATAGCGACAGGCTGGCACCGGCCTGCAGCAGCGTGCCCCAATCGAAGTTGCTGTCGGCACTGAACACCTGACGTTCGTCGAAGCCTTGCTGACGCGCCGTGGCACGTATGGCGTCCGCCGCTTCCTGGCAGAGCAGCGGATCGTCGCCGCTGACCACATAAACAGGCGCAAGCGGGCCTTGTAGGTGTTTGCCGAGCTGGGCGGGGCTGATTTTCATGGACGCATCGACAGGATTGAACACTTCACGGGTGCGATGGCAGCGAAAAGGGCGCCTGAGCGCCCTTGTCTGCCTTACTGATTGGGGATCTGGATTGGCGACTGCTGGGGCGTTGCATCCATCACACGCTGAGCTTCGGCGGCCGCATCGGCTTCGGCCTTGGCGCGTGCGTCGGCATCTACCTGCAGCTTTTGCAGCTGGGCAGGGGTGATCTGCTGCAGACGCAGCATCATGCGCTGGACCAACTCGTTGCGCATTTCACGACGCACCTGGCTGGCTTCCTGGTCCGAACCGGTCAGGTTGTTGCCGTCGTGAACATAAACCTTCTGCACTTCGATCTTGTCGTTGAGCAAGCTCAGGTTGTTCTGCCCGCGAATCTCATATTGCAGCATGTTGCTCAGCTCGTACTCGGACGAGCGCGCCGAACCGCTGTAGCTGGCGGTGCGACGATCCTCGCGCTCGTTCACCAGGTCCAGGGTGTACGGTGCGCCGCTGGCCACGTGGACCCCGCTGTTCTGCAACGCCTTGCGCAATTGCACCACGGTCTGGCCGTAGGCGTCGCGCGCAGTAAGGTTGAGTTCCTTGATGGCCATCTCGTTGGTGCCGGTGCCGCGGAGCTGGAAACCACAGGCGCTCAGCAGGACAGCCAGGCCCATAACCAGCAGATTGCGTTTGATCATCTTGTTGCTCCCTAGAAACCTTGTTGGCTGTGGCATGCGTGACGGGCGCCCGGTGAAGCGGGCGCCGGTCGATCAGCTGGCGACGATGTTGACCAGTTTACCCGGTACGACGATGACCTTGCGGATGGTCAGGCCGTCGGTGAAACGCAGCACGTTTTCGTTGACCCGTGCGGCGGCTTCGATCTCTTCGCGGCTGGCACTGGCAGGCATGTCGATCTGGCCGCGCAGCTTGCCGTTGACCTGGATGACCAACTGCAGACTGTCCTGCACCAGGGCCGATTCGTCCAATACAGGCCAGCCGGCATCGATCACCGCATCGGCGTGGCCCAGCTGCTGCCAGAGCTCGTGGCTGATGTGCGGCGTGATCGGTGCCAGCAGCAGGGTCACGGTTTCCAGACCTTCGTGCAGCAAGGCACGATCCTGAGCCGTGGCCTGCGGGGCCTTCTCCAGCACGTTCATCAGCGTCAT
>NZ_DJUS01000041.1:0-3543 GCF_002438365.1 Pseudomonas sp. UBA6276 | reverse complement strand
CGGTCATCAGCATCGGCATGAACCGTGGGTAGTGATGCGCCGCCAGCAGAACCGACTTGTAGCCGGCGATGTTGGCTTGCGAAGACAGCACGTCCAGGCTCTGCGCACGTGACGTACGAGGCGCTGCCTCGAGGGCGAAAGCACTGATGCTCCGCTCCGCCATCTTGGCGATCAACTCGTTGTTGAACGGGTTGAGCATGCCCAGCAGCACCGTACCGGTGCTCATCTGCAGCAGTTCTGCGTCGTTGGGGGGATTGACCTTGAGCACCAGCTGCGTGGCAAACACCTGCGCCGCGCTGCCAATGATCGCGCCAGCGGCCTCATAGGCAGCGTCGGTCACGCTCGCGCGCACGCCTGCGCCACTTTCAACCGTCACCACATGGCCCTGAGCGACCAGCTTCTTGATGGTCTCCGGGGTGGCGGCTACACGTGTTTCGCCCTGCTGCGTTTCGAGAGGAACACCAATGTGCACGTTATATCTCCTGCTGGATCTTCTTCCTGGTCGTACCCAAGCACTGGCTATGGCTCATTCTGCGATGGCCCATCAGCACGATACCGCCTGAAAACGGCGGGCCGCGGCATTTTGCAGGCCCCGACGAGCGGCTTCAACAGGTTGTGGAGCGATACACGCAAAGCACTACAAGTCACGCTGTGACTGAATGTCACAGCGATAGGCCTCAAAGCCTTCTAGATCGGTACTCACAGCGATGACTGGATGCGTCGAAATATTTTGCGAAATATTTGCAGGGTAGAGACCAATCAGCGTCAAAAACACGCCATAGTCAGGCAGTGCAAAGGCTGGCGCTGAAAATTCGCCATTTTTCGTATGTTTCAGAAACGCGCCAAAAACATATATCTGTAGGGTCTTTCAAGACACCACTACGCATCGTCAGCGATGCTGGCGCCCTTCCATTGCGTGATAATCCTGCGCCTGCTGCATCAGCCAATCGCGAAAAACCCGCAGCGATCCCAGCTCGCGATGCCTGTCCGGTACGGCCAGGTAATAGGCTTTGGAACTGGTCAGCTCGTGGGCATTGGCAACGACCAGGCTGCCCTCGCGCAACTCCCGCTGGATCAGAAACGGAGGAATGAGCGCAATCCCCATTTCGTGCACCGCTGCCTGAGCCAGCATGGAGAACAGCTCATAGCGCGGACCGCTCAGATCACGCGGCACGTTCATGTCCAGGCTGGCAAACCACTGTCGCCATGCATAGGGACGAGTGCTCTGCTGCAGCAGCGCAAGTTCGGCAATGCGGGCCGGCGTCAATGCCGACTGCCCTTGCAGAAGCGCCGGACTGCACACGGGAACGGGATGCTCTTCCATCAGTCTGCTGGTCTGCGTGCCCGGCCAGTCGCCGTCCCCGAAGTAGATTGCCGCATCGAAGTCGGTGTCGGCGAACAGGAAAGGTCGAGTCCGGTTGGTCAGGTGGACCGTGATCTGCGGGTTATGCCGCTGAAAGTCCTTCAGCCGCGGCAGCAGCCATTGCGTGCCGAAAGTCGGCACCACGGCCAGCTCCAGGGTACTGGCGCCCTGCTGCCCCATCACCGCCAGCGTCTCGCGCTCCACGGCATCGAGTTGCGCAGCCACCCGGCGGCTGTATGACAATCCCGCTTCGGTCAGCTTCACGCCTCGCTTGGAGCGTCGAAACAGGCGCACATCGAGAAACGCCTCGAGATTGGCAATCTGCCTGCAAACCGCCCCCTGGGTCAGGAACAGCTCCGCAGACGCCTTGGTGAAGCTTTCATGGCGCGCCGCCGCCTCGAAGCAGATCAATGCGGCCGTGCTGGGTATTCGTCTGCGCATGTAACCATTCCTCACTCAAGTCCCGATGCCATGCACCATGGCTCACTTACGAAGTGAGAAATTATCACAACCTCATGCGCAAACTTGCTTTGTCCGCCAAGTCGCAGCGGCCTAATCTGCGGATATACCGCTTTCTAGAGGACGGACACATGGCAAGCTTCAACTGGATCGACCCACTGCTGCTGGACCAACAACTTACCCAGGAAGAGCGCATGGTGCGCGACAGTGCGGAGCAATACGCGCAGGACAAGCTCATGCCGCGTGTCCTGGAAGCCTTTCGCCATGAAACCACCGATCCATCCATCTTTCGCGAAATGGGCGAGATGGGTCTGCTCGGCGCCACCATCCCGGAAGAATTCGGCGGCAGTGGTCTCAACTACGTCTGCTATGGCCTGATCGCCCGTGAGGTCGAGCGGGTAGATTCCGGCTACCGCTCGATGATGAGCGTGCAGTCGTCATTGGTGATGGTTCCAATCAATGAATTCGGCACTCAAGCGCAAAAGCAGAAGTATCTGCCCAAACTGGCCAGTGGCGAGTGGATCGGCTGCTTCGGCCTGACCGAGCCCGACCATGGCTCCGACCCAGGCGCCATGGTCACACGGGCGCGCAAGGTCGACGGCGGCTACCGCATGAGCGGCAGCAAGATGTGGATCACCAACAGCCCGATTGCCGACGTGTTCGTGGTGTGGGCCAAGGACGATGCGGGTGACATTCGCGGCTTCATTCTGGAAAAAGGCTGGGCCGGCCTCAGCGCACCCGCCATTCACGGCAAGGTCGGCCTGCGCGCCTCCATCACCGGTGAAATCGTCATGGACAACGTGTTCGTCCCGGAAGAAAACATGTTTCCCGATGTGCGTGGTCTCAAAGGGCCGTTCACTTGCCTCAACTCCGCGCGTTACGGCATCTCTTGGGGGGCGTTGGGAGCAGCGGAATTCTGCTGGCACACCGCTCGGCAGTACACCCTGGATCGCCAGCAGTTCGGCCGCCCGCTCGCCGCCAACCAACTCATCCAGAAGAAGCTGGCCGACATGCAGACCGAGATCACCCTCGCCTTGCAAGGCTGCCTGCGCCTGGGTCGGATGAAAGACGAAGGCACCGCGGCCGTCGAGATCACCTCGATCATGAAGCGCAACTCCTGCGGCAAATCCCTGGACATCGCACGCATGGCCCGAGACATGCTCGGCGGCAACGGCATCTCCGACGAATTCGGCATTGCCCGCCATCTAGTCAACCTGGAGGTGGTCAATACCTACGAAGGCACTCACGACGTGCACGCCTTGATCCTGGGGCGTGCGCAAACCGGCCTGCAAGCCTTCTATTGACAGGAGGTTGTCATGGGCGCGCTTTCGCATCTTCGTGTACTCGATCTGTCGCGCGTGCTGGCTGGGCCCTGGGCGGGTCAGATCCTCGCCGACCTCGGCGCCGAGGTCATCAAGGTCGAGCGTCCAGGCCGGGGTGACGACACCCGAGCCTGGGGACCGCCGTTCCTGGCGGATCAGGCAGGCAACAGCACCGGTGAAGCCGCCTATTACCTGGCAGCCAATCGCAACAAGCGCTCGGTCACCATCGACTTCACTCGGCCCGAGGGGCAACAGCTGGTCCGCGAGCTGGCTGCGAACTCCGACATTCTCATCGAGAACTTCAAGGTCGGCGGTCTGGCTGCGTATGGGCTGGACTATGCGTCACTCAGCGCCGTGAATCCGCAACTGATCTACTGCTCGATCACCGGTTTCGGCCAG
>NZ_DJUS01000040.1:0-10688 GCF_002438365.1 Pseudomonas sp. UBA6276 | reverse complement strand
GAGCCGATGGCGCGGGTGGCGCTGGTGTATTGCCACGGTGAGCATTTCACCGCAGGGCTGGATCTGACGGCGGTGAGCACGCGTCTGAGCCAGGGTTGGCAGGTGCCGCCCGGCGGCTGCGATCCCTGGCGGGTGTCCGGCGGGCCGGTGGTCAGCAAACCGGTCATCGTCGCGGCGCAGGGGTACTGCCTCACCGTGGGCATCGAGCTGATGCTCGCAGCCGACATCAACCTGTGCGCCAGCAATACCCGCTTTGCCCAGATGGAGGTGCAGCGCGGGCTGTTCCCGTTCGGCGGCGCCACCTTGCGCCTGCAACAGATTGCCGGCTGGGGCAATGCGATGCGCTGGCTGCTCACTGGCGATGAGTTCGATGCTCACGAGGCGCTGCGCCTGGGCCTGGTGCAGGAAGTCATGGCCAGTGAGGACCTGCTGCCCAACGCGCTCGCCCTGGCCCAGCGGATTGCCCGGCAGGCGCCGCTGGGCGTGCAGGCGACCCTGGCGTCGGCGCGCCTGGCGATCAGCGACGGCGAAGTGGCCGCCAGCCGCCAATTGGCAGCGACCACGGGACGGCTGTTCGCCAGCGAGGACGCGCGCGAGGGCCTGGCGGCGATGCAGCAGCAGCGCCCTGCCGTGTTCGTCGGCCAGTAGCAGGGGGCATCGAGTCGACGCGGCGTCTCAGGTCGCCGGGCGGATCAGGTCGATCAGGCTCTGCAGGGAATAGCCCAACTGCGGCGCCAGGGCTTCGGCACGCAGGCGCAGACCGGGCAGGTCCAGCTGCTGCTCGATATCGGCCGGTACCATCACGATCACGTTGCCCTCCTTCACCGGCAATTCCCAGTAGTGGCGCTGGTAGAGCCCACGTAGCAACGCAGCGCCGAGCGGCTTGCCATCGTTGCCGGCCCACTGGTTGATGATCAGCCAACCGTGCGGGTTCAGGCGTTGCTGGCACTGTTCGAGAAAGCGCCAGGCCAGGTGCGCGGGCGCCGGGCCGTGATCGGTATACAGGTCGACGAAGATCAGGTCGGCGGTTTCGGCGCTGGGCAGCAGTTCCAGTGCGTCGCCGACCCGGATGTACAGCCTGGGATCGTCTTCCAGGCCCATGTATTCGATGGCCAGCCGGGGCACGTCGGGGCGCAGTTCGATGCATTCGACGTCTTCGAGTGGCAGGAACTTGAGGCAGGCCTGGGTCAACGTGCCTGCGCCGAGGCCCAGGAACAGGGCGCTTTCGGGTTCGGCATGGCACAGTGCGCCCACCAGCATGGCCCGTGTGTAGTCGTACTCCAGCCAGCTGGGGTCGGCGGTGAAAGTGCAGCTCTGCTCGATGGCGTCACCGAACTCCAGGAAACGGTAGTCCGCCACTTCCAGCACGCGGATCATGCCCCAGGCGTCGTGCACCTCGGCCAGTACGTGCTCGGTGCGTTCGCGGGGTTGCAGGGTGTCTTGATCTTCCACCTGAGGGCTCGTCGCGGCGAATTGAAGCGCCGATTGTGGCATTAATCCACCGAAACCGGGCACCCCGTGCGGTCGATTCGAGCTAGACCCTGAACACTAAACCTTGAACAGCAGCAGGACCGCGCACAGCAGCAGGAATACGCAAAAGCTGCCCCGCAGGACTTTTTCCGACAGGCTGTAGGCGATCTTCACGCCCCAGCTGATGCTCAGCAGACCACCCACGGCCATCGGTATGCCCATGGCCCAGTCGACGTGATCGTGCACCGCGTAGGTCAGCAGGGTCACGCTGGTACTCGGCGCAGCGAGGGCCAGCGACAGGCCCTGGGCCATGATCTGGGTGGTGCCGAAGACGCTGGTCAGCACCGGCGTGGCCAGCACAGCGCCACCGACGCCGAAGAAGCCGCCGATTACCCCGGAAAAGCCACCCAGTACGCCCAGCCATGGCCAGGCATGACGCATCTCGCCCGTGCCACTGACCGGCCGTAGAAACATCTGCGCGATGTTGTAGACCACCAGCGCCAACAGGAACACCACGAAGCCCACTCGCATCGATCCCGGGTCGAGCCCGGATGCGAGCATCGAGGCCAGCCAGGCGCAGACCAGACCACCCACGGCCAGGGGCAAGGCGTGCCGCCAGGGAATGGGACGACGCTGGTGGTAGCGCCACATTGCCAGGAGCACGTTGGGCACCACCATCACCAGCGACGTGCCCTGCGCCAGTTGCTGGTCCACGCCGAACAGCAGGCCCAGGGCCGGAATCGCGATCAGGCCGCCGCCGATGCCGAACACGCCGCCCAGCGTGCCCATCGCCGCACCCAGTGCAATGTAGAGCAATGTTTCGAACATACCGCCTCTCTCTATCCGGGGTGCACCCTCAAGCCGAGCATCCTACCAGTGTGACCGCCGTCGATGGGCATGCACGTCGGGCACAACCTCGAACGAACTATGGGCGATGTTTGTAGCTCGAAATCAACAGCAGCCTCATCACGGAACGAGCGAGCCGCCAGCCCTGCCATCGGCGAATCGCGCAATGCTCTCGCACTATTGGAAAAAGGATCAGCATGAACACCGAATCCACTCATGACAGGGCAGTCACCGCGGACGACAGCCTGCTGCTGGATAATCAGCTGTGCTTCTCGTTGTACTCGACATCGCTGTTGATGACCAAGGTGTACAAACCCCTGCTGCAAGCGCTGGGCCTGACCTACCCGCAGTACCTGACCATGATGGTGTTGTGGGAACGAGACGGCATGACCGTGGGCGAAATCAGTACGCGGCTGCTGACCGACCCCGGCTCGCTGACGCCCCTGCTCAAACGCCTGGAAGCCGAAGGTCTGCTCAGCCGTACCCGCAGCAAAGATGACGAACGCGTGGTCATCGTCGAGCTGACGCCCCAGGGCCGGGCCCTGCGCGACCAGGCCGAGTCCGTGCCGCTGAACATCGTCAAGGCCAGTTGCCACAGCAGCGCGGAGCTGCGTGCCTTGCAGGCCAGCCTGCTGTCGTTGCGCAAGAACCTGCAACAAGGGCTCTGACAGCCCGCCCGAATACTTGGCGCGCAGGTGCTATCATCGCGCATTACCTGCCCCAAGGACCGAAAGCGCCCCATGGATTATCGCAAGCCTTCAGATCGCAAAAGCATGCACTCGCGGATCGTCCAGGAACTGGGGATGCAAATCGTCTCCGGTCGCTTCAAGCCCGACGACCGCCTGCCCGCCGAAGCCCTGCTGTGTGAAGAGTATGCGGTGAGCCGCCCGGTGCTGCGCGAAGCCACCCGAGTCCTGGTGGCCAAGGGTCTGGTGTACTCCAAGCCGCGGGTGGGCTCGGTGGTCAAGCCACGCCGTGAATGGCACATGCTCGACCCGGACGTGTTGCATTGGGTCATGCAAAGCACGCCGCAGAACGAATTCTTCGCCCTGCTGACCAGCGTGCGCACCATCATCGAACCGGCAGCAGCGGCGCTGGCCGCCCAGCATGCCACCGACGCCGAGGTCGCATCGATCGGCGAGGCCTACCAGCGCATGGAAGCGGCCGGATCGGTCGACGACGTGCTGCAGCCCGACCTGGATTTCCACAGCCGAATCGCCGACGCCACCCACAACGACCTGCTCGCGCACCTGTGCAACATGCTGTCGCTGGCGCTGCGCGAGGCCCTGCGTCATTCCAACCAGCGGCCCAACCTGCACGAGCTGGCGCTGCCGCGGCACAAGGCGATCCTCACCGCCATCGAGAACCGCGACGCCCTGGGCGCCAGGCATGCCACGCTGGTCCAGCTGGACGACGCACGCAATGCACTCAGTGTGGTGCTGGGGCGGGCCGAAGCGCTGTAGGCCGGACCAGCAGCCACGCCAGGGCCGGTAACAACCACAAGGCGCCAAGCATGTTCCACAGCAGCATGAAGGTCAGCACCAGGCCCATGTCGGCCTGGAACTTGATGTCCGAGAACACCCAGGTCACCACCCCGCATGCCAGGCACAACCCGGTGAACAGGACCGCTCGCCCGGTGGATCGCAACGTCTGGTAGTAGGCCTGCTGCAACGGCAGTCCGGCGCGCAGGTGGCTGGCCAGACGACTGTAGAGGTAGATGCCGTAGTCCACGCCGATGCCCACGCCCAGGGCGATCACCGGCAAGGTGGCGACTTTCACGCCGATCCCCATGAACGCCATCAACGCGTTGCCCAGCACCGAGGTCAGCATCAGCGGCAGAACGATGCACAGGGTCGCGGCAAAGGAACGAAAGATCAGCAGGCACATGACCGCGACGCACAGGTAGACCAGCATCAGGACCTGTGGCTCACGGGCCTGGATGACCTGATTGGTCGCCGCTTCGACTCCGGCATTGCCGGCGCCCAGCAGGAACTGCAGGTTGTCGCGATCATGTTGCGCGGCGAACGCCTGGACCGCGTCCACCACGCGGTCCAGGGTGAGGGCCTTGTGATCGTCGAGATAGATCAGGATCGGCGCCAGCGAACAGTCGGCGTTGTACAGACCCTCTGCCCGTGCGACGGCACTGTTGAGCACGGCCGCGTTGCGGCTCAGCGTTTCCCACTTGAGGTTGCCCTCGTTCATGCCCTTGATCGTCTGCCGCGCCACACTGACCAGGGAAACCGTCGACTGCACCCCAGGGGTGTTGTTCAGGGTCCACATCAGGTCGTCGATGGCCGCCATCGTCGGGTAGGTCGAGCAGCCTTCGACCGGTGTCTTGACCATCACCACCAGCACGTCGGCGCGGGTAGCGTAGTGATCGATGATGAACCGGTTGTCGCTGTTGTAGCGTGAATCGGGACGCAGTTCGGGCGCGCCCTGATCGAGATCGCCGATCTGCAGGTTCTGGCCATACCACAGGCCTGCGGCGCCCACCAGCACTGCCATGACGATCAAGACCGCTGCCGCGCGCGGGCTGGCCACGCGTGAAAAGGCGCGCCAGAAAGCCTGCTCGCGCGCACTGTCGGCCACTGCGCGTGGCCGAATGCCGATGTAGGAAATCACCACAGGCAGCAGGATCAGGTTGGTGAAGACGATCACCGCAACGCCTATCGAGGCACCGATCGCCAGCTCGCGGATGACGCCGATGTCGATGACCAGCAAGGCGATGAAACCCACGGCGTCGGCCAGGATGGCGACCATTCCAGGCAGGAACAGCTGCCGAAAGGTCCGTCGCGCGGCCGTCAGCGCATCATCGGCAGTGCTCGCGTGCAGGGCGATGCCGTTGATCTTCTGCACCCCGTGGGAGATGCCGATGGCGAAGATCAGAAACGGCACCAGCATCGAATACGGATCGATCCCGAAACCGATCGCATGCATCAGGCCCACTTGCCAGACCACGGCCACCAGGGTCGCGGTCAACACGGCCACGGTGCTGCGCACGCAGCGGGTGAATGCGTAGAGCAGGAGCGTCGTGATGAGCACGGCCACGGCGAAGAACGCGGCCACTTTCATCAGGCCATCGATCAGATCACCCACCTTCTTGGCAAAGCCGACGATGTGCACCTTGATCTGCGGGTTGCGCGCCTGGAACTGCTCGCGAATGCGATCTTCGAGCTGATGGGAAAACTGCTGGTAATCGAGTGCCAGCAACCTGTCGGGACGTTGCGGATCAGGATAGCGTTCAAGCAGCGGCACCTCGATGATGCTCGAACGAAAATCGTTGGCCACCAAGCGGCCGACCTGCCCCGAGCGCAGCACGTTGCTGCGCAGGGCCTCCAGACTCGCCGTCGTGCCGTCGTAGCGCTGCGGGATCACCTCGCCGCCGGCGAAGCCCT
Source organism: Pseudomonas sp. UBA6276 (assembly GCF_002438365.1). Taxonomy (NCBI): domain Bacteria; kingdom Pseudomonadati; phylum Pseudomonadota; class Gammaproteobacteria; order Pseudomonadales; family Pseudomonadaceae; genus Pseudomonas; species Pseudomonas sp. UBA6276. Next base: position 4,977 of record NZ_DJUS01000040.1, on the reverse strand, counting down.
CCTCGGTGACCTCGGTCCACCGCACGCTGGGACTCCACAGCGACTTCAAGCCGGCACGGTCCACACCTGGCAGGTAGAACACTTCGTCGTGGAGCTGGCGCAGGGTTTCCATGTAGGCCGCGCGGAAAATGTCCCCGTCGGTGGCCTGCACCGCGATGCGTACGCTGTTGCCCAAGTGGGCGAGATCGTCGCGGTGGGCGAGCATGTTCTCGATGAACGGGTGCTGCAGCGGGATCATCTTTTCGAAGCTGGTGGCCGGGCGAATCAAAATGGCCTGCCAGCACAGCACGAGACTGATCAGCAGGCACAGGGCAATGACGGCGGGACGGTGATTGAAGATCAGCCGTTCGAGCCACGACCCTTGCTGCTCATCGAGCGCAGGTGGAGGCTGGGGCACCTCACCTTGAGAGCCCGTCACGGTGCCACCGGCGCGCCGTCGCCGTCGACGCGTTCCAACCCGCCCTGCCCGGCCAGTACCCAGCGATCCGGTCCGGCCGCTGTGACGCCTGCCAAGGCCCGCCGGTCGGCGCGGCGGTAGAGGCTGAAACGGTGGCCATGGTCACGACTGCGCAGGACGCTGCCAGCGTTGCCCACCAGCAGGATTTCGCCACTGTCCAGCCGCGCCGCCCCGGCCAGGCCGGACGCCAGCACGCCCTGGGCGTCGCTCACCTCCACCGATTGCCAGCTGTCGCCGAAATCCTCGGAGCGATACAGGCTGCCGCGCAGGCCGTAGATCAACAGAGTGCGCGGCAGTCCGGTGTCGATCACGCCGAACCAGGAGCCGGTGTAGGGGCTGGGCACCGCGGTCCAGCTCGCGCCAGCATCGGCGGAGCGGTACAGACTGCCTTGCTCGCCGACCACGAACAGACCGCCGTCCGGAATCATGGCGATGCCGTTGAGGTGGTACTGATCGTCGTTGGGCAGGCGCTCGCTGACCTCTTTCCAGGTCTGCCCGCCGTCGCGGGTCTGCAGAACCAGGCCATAGGCACCGATGGCGAAGCCGTCGTCGACATCCTGGAACCACACATCCAGCAGAGGTGCTTCACGGTCTGGATCCTCGTGCTGTTTGCGCCAGCTGATACCACCGTCGGAGGTGGCCAGGATCACCGCGTCATGACCCACCGCCCAGCCATGCTGGCCGTCGACGAAGTACAGCGCGGTAAGCAGTTGTCGGGTCGGCACGCGAGCTTGCTGCCAGGTCAGGCCCCGGTCTGCCGAATGCAGAATGTGCCCACGCTCACCCACGGCAACCAACCGCTGACCGGCCTGGACGACGTCCAGCATCAGGCCGTGTTCGGCGCGGCTCGATGCGATGGCGTAGTCGTCTGCGGCGCACGCTGGCAGTACGCCCTGCGAGACGATCAGGCACACACCGAGCAGGCTGCTCGCCAACCGACCCCACGACAGCGGCCCGCGCCGGGCGATCACCGACCGCGCAGCCACAGCCGAAAACGCGAGATGAACTCGGGCACGGCGCTGAAGAGGTAGGCATTGACGCCCAGGTTGGCCAGCGACACCACCAGAAACAGCTGGGGGATGGTCAGTTTGGCCATGCTGAGCAGGACGATGGACAGGATCGCCGACACCACCATGAACAGCGCGTTGAGGATGTTGTTGGCGGCGATCACTCGGGCGCGCTGGTCTGCGGCGGTGCGCGACTGGATCAACGCGTACAGCGGCACGATGTAGAAGCCGCCGAAGACGCCCAAGCCGAGAATGTCGAGCAAGACCCACCAGGTCTGACCCTGTCCCAGCGCCCCAATCCAGGTCTGAGGCGCAGCCGCTGGCACGTGGCCGCTCGAATGCCACCACAGCAGCAGCCCGAACAGTGTCAGGCCAAGCGCGCCCAGCGGCACCAGGCCCATCTCGACCCTGTGCCGGGACAGCCGTTCGCACAGCATCGAGCCCAGGGCGATGCCCACGGAGAACACGGTCAGGATCAGGGTGACCACGGTTTCGTCACCGTCCAGCCACTGCTGGGCGTAGGCCGGAATCTGGGTCAGGTAGATGGCGCCGACGAACCAGAACCAGGAATTGCCGATCAGCGAGCGCGAGACCGCCCGGGTCTGCCCCAGGCCCAGGCACAAGGTGACCCAGGTCTGCCGGGCGATATTCCAGTCCAGGACCAGGCCCGGATTGGCGGCGCTCACCGGCGGTATGGCACGGCTGGCGAGATAGCCCGCCAGCGCCACCAGCAGCACGGCGCTGGCCACGACACCGGCGTGATTGGCGGCAGACATCATCACCCCGGCACCGATAGTGCCCGCCAGGATCGCCAGGAATGTGCCCATTTCCACCAGGCCGTTGCCCCCGACCAGTTCTTCGGGGCGCAGTGCCTGGGGCATGATCGAGTACTTGACCGGACCGAACAGCGCCGAGTGGGTGCCCATGGCGAACAGCGCGGCGAGCATCAGCCACAGGTGGTCGAATGCGAACCCCACCGCGCCCACTGCCATGATGACGATCTCGGCCAGCTTGATGGCGCGGATCAAGCGGTGTTTGGGAAATTTTTCACCGAACTGCCCGGCCAGCGCCGAGAACAGAAAGAACGGCAGGATGAACAGCAGCGCGCAGAGATTGACCCAGACGCTGCGGTCGCCTTCGATGGCGAGCTTGTAGAGGATCGTCAGGATCAGCGATTGCTTGAAGATGTTGTCGTTGAAGGCACCCAGGGCCTGGGTCACGAAAAACGGCAGGAAACGGCGCTTGCCGAGCAAGGCGAACTGCGACTGCTGACTCATCGATCCTGTCCCTGAATGATGCCGGGTGGGCTGGCCATGGGGGTAGTGTGACGTGGCGACGAGGCCCTGTACGGCATTCATGACCTGCACTTGAGAGGTGTCTTCGTCGGCGCACAGCATAACCCTATACCGTCCATCGCCCAACTGGATGACAGCGGTTGCGACCATGGTCGGCACTGACGTCGCAGCGCCTGCCGTGCGAGACTGGCGGATGCCCGTTGCGATGGGCGCCTGCCCGTCCCGTTCCGGAGTCATCGATGTCGTTGTCCAGCGGATTGATCGCCACCGTTGCCCTGGCCTACATGGCCGTGATGTTCGCCATCGCCTTCTATGGCGACCGCCGCAGCGCGCCGCTGCCGCCACGGGTGCGCGCCTGGGTCTACAGCCTGTCGCTGGCGGTGTACTGCACCAGCTGGACGTTCTTCGGCGCGGTGGGCCAGGCGGCCGAGCAGCTCTGGGCGTTCCTGCCGATCTACCTGGGGCCGGTACTGCTGATGCTGCTGGCGCCCTGGGTGCAGCAGAAAATGGTGATGATCAGCAAGCAGGAAAACATCACCTCCATTGCCGACTTCATCGCGGCGCGCTACGGCAAGTCGCAGAGCCTGGCGGTAGTCGTGGCGCTGATCTGCCTGATCGGTGTGCTGCCCTACATCGCCTTGCAGCTCAAGGGCATCGTGCTGGGCGTGAACCTGCTGATCGGTGCCGGTGCCGACGCCACCGGCACCCGCGTGCAGGACACCGCCATGGTGGTGACCCTGGTGCTGGCGCTGTTCACCATTCTCTTCGGCACGCGCACACTCGACGTCACCGAGCACCACCGCGGCATGGTCCTGGCCATCGCCTTCGAAGCGCTGGTCAAGCTGTTCGCATTCCTGGCCGTGGGCATCTTCGTCACCTACGGTCTGTACGACGGTTTCGATGACCTGCTCGATCAAGCCATGCTGGCGCCACGCCTGGAAGCGTACTGGAAGGAAACCATCAACTGGCCTTCGATGGTGGTGCAGACCGGCGTGGCCATGATGGCCATCCTCTGCCTGCCCCGGCAGTTCCACGTCACCGTGGTGGAGAACACCGACCCGCAGGACCTGCGCCTGGCACGCTGGGTGTTTCCCGCCTATCTGATCCTGGCCGGGCTGTTCGTGGTGCCGATTGCGCTGGCCGGGCAGATGCTGCTGCCCAGCTCGGTGATTCCAGACTCGTTCGTCATCAGCCTGCCCCTGGCCGAAGCCCATCCGGCCCTGGCTTTGCTGGCGTTCATCGGCGGCGCGTCGGCGGCCACCGGCATGGTCATCGTCGCCAGCGTGGCGCTGTCGACCATGGTCTCCAACGACATGCTGCTGCCGTGGCTGCTGCGTCGGCAGAGTGCGGAGCGGCCTTTCGAAGTGTTTCGCCAGTGGATGCTCAGCGTGCGCCGGCTGAGCATCGTGGTGATCCTCTTGCTGGCCTATGTCAGCTATCGCCTGCTCGGCTCCACCGCCAGCCTGGCCACCATCGGCCAGATTGCCTTCGCCGCCGTGACCCAGCTGACGCCGGCGATGCTCGGTGCGCTGTACTGGAAGCAGGCCAACCGGCGCGGGGTTTTCGCCGGGCTGGCGGTGGGCATCTTCCTCTGGTTCTACACCCTGGTGCTGCCGGTCGCGGCGCACAGCCTGAACCTGCCGCTGAACCTCTTTCCCGGCCTTGCCTGGATCCACGGCAACCCCTTCGGTTTGCCGATCACCCCTTTGACCCAAGGTGTGGTGTTGTCGCTGGCCGGTAACTTCATCCTCTTCGCCTGGGTTTCGGTGCTGTCGCGCACCCGTGTCAGCGAGCACTGGCAGGCCGGGCGTTTCATCGGTCAGGAGATCAACGCCGGACCCCATGGGCGCTCGCTGCTGGCGGTGCAGATCAACGACCTGCTCAACCTGGCCGCGCGCTTCGTGGGTGAGGAGCGTGCGCGGCAGAGCTTTCTTCGCTACGCCTATCGCCAGGGCAAGGGCTTCAATCCCAACCAGAATGCCGACGGCCAGTGGATCGCCCATACCGAACGGCTGCTGGCGGGCGTGCTGGGCAGTTCGTCGACCCGCGCGGTGGTGAAGGCGGCCATCGAAGGTCGTGACATGCAACTCGAAGACGTGGTGCGCATCGCCGACGAAGCCAGCGAGGTGCTGCAATTCAACCGCGCGCTGTTGCAGGGCGCGATCGAAAACATCACCCAGGGCATCAGCGTGATCGATCAGTCGCTGCGCCTGGTGGC
>NZ_DJUS01000042.1:0-18971 GCF_002438365.1 Pseudomonas sp. UBA6276 | reverse complement strand
ACACTTGACTCGCTTCGATCACTCGTCAGCGGGAGGCGAATTCTACAGCGTTTCAAACCGCTGTCAACTGCCTTTTTCACCGCTTCCGAACTTGAAGATCGAAGCACTTCCTCACCACCTGAACGACTAACTCATTGATTAACAAGGCGTTTATCGTTTCGGCTGCGCCGGAAGTGGGGCGAATTATAGAGAGATTACAGAGCGCGTCAATAGCCCAGGGTGTTGAAAGTTCAATAAATTTAAATGGGCAATATATTGCTCATTTCTTGCAGCTTAGCCATCATACGACCAACGCATACCTAACCTCTGCCAAGTAGCCGCCTCATGACTCCGCCTTCGCTCACCACCAAGCTCTACCCTATCGCGCTTCTTCTAATAGCCATGGCGTCCATCCAGACAGGCGCCTCATTGGCCAAGGGCATGTTTCCGCTGATAGGGGCGCAGGGTACGACTGCCCTGCGCCTTATGTTCGCCAGCGTGTTCATGTTGATCCTGCTGCGCCCGTGGCGAGCCCGATTGACCTGGAAGACATTGCAGACCGTGATGATCTACGGCATCGCCTTGGGCTGCATGAATCTGCTTTTCTATATGTCTCTACGCACGGTTCCTCTAGGGATCGCCGTGGCCCTGGAGTTCACTGGCCCGCTGGCAGTTGCGATTCTGGCTTCGCGCAGGGCAATGGATTTCGTTTGGGTGGCACTTGCGCTCGTGGGGTTACTGCTGCTGATACCGCTCGGCGATGCCCAGGCAGGTCTCGATCCAGTAGGCGTCTGCTATGCGCTGGGCGCAGGTGTGTGCTGGGCCCTCTACATCCTTTATGGCCAAAAGGCGGGCGCCGACAACGGTGTGCAGACCGCAGCGCTGGGCGTGATGATCGCTGCAGTGTTCATTGCTCCTGTCGGCATCGCGCATGCAGGTACCGCCTTGCTCGACCTGGCGTTGATCCCGACGGCCATTGCTGTGGCGATCTTGTCCACGGCTCTGCCCTACAGCCTCGAGATGGTTGCGCTGACACGCTTGCCGGCACGCACCTTTGGCACGCTGATGAGCATGGAGCCAGCCATCGGCGCACTTTCCGGGTTGCTGTTCCTGCATGAAGTGTTAAGCGCCACTCAGTGGCTGGCGATCGGCGCGATCATCATGGCCTCTGTGGGAGCCACGTTGACGATCCGCGCCGAGCATGCTCCTGCCGTCGCCGCCGACTGATTGCACAGGTCAGATCGGCTGGGTGCGTTCGCGCAGCCATTCCAACGGCGCATTGGCAAGCAGCGGCGCCACCCGTCTGGCGACTTCGGCATGGTAGTCGTTGAGCCACTGGCGCTCGACGGTCGACAACTGGGGAATGTCGATGCAGCGGGTATCGATCGGACATAGCGTCAGCGTTTCGAAGTTCAGGAACTGACCGAAGTCGCCCTGCCCGGCTTCGCGTGTGAGGACAAGATTTTCGATACGCACTCCCCAGCGTCCGGGCCGATAGGTCCCTGGCTCGATGGAGGTGATCATCCCCGGCAGCATAGCTGTCTGGGGCGTGGCGGGGGCCTGGTAGGCAATGACCTGCGGCCCCTCGTGAACGTTCATGAAGTAACCCACACCGTGGCCTGTGCCGTGCCCATAGTCGACCTGGTCGGCCCAGATGGGTGCACGCGCAATGGCATCGAGCAAGGGCGAAAGAATCCCTTTTGGAAACGTAGCCCGTGACAGGGCGATCATGCCTTTCAGCACTCGAGTGCAATCCGCTTTCTGATCCGCCGTGGGCGTACCGACCGGGACCATGCGGGTTATGTCGGTAGTGCCGCCCAGGTATTGGCCGCCCGAGTCGATCAACAACAGACCGTTGCCCTCGATGACGGCGTGGGCTTTCTCAGTGGCGCGGTAATGAGGCATGGCACCGTTGGCGTTGAACGCGGCAATGGTCGAAAAGCTGAGGGAGACGAAATTGGGTCGACGCGCGCGTGCGGCCGTGAGCTGCTCGTCGATGGTCAATTCGGTTATGCGCTCGCCTGCCCAGGCAGCCTCCAGCCACGCGAAGAACTCGCACAGTGCCGCACCGTCCTGCTCCATGGCGTGGCGAATATGCTCTGCTTCTTTTGCGGTCTTGCGTGACTTGCTCAAGGTCGTTGGGTTCAGCGCTTCTATCAAGGTAACGCCGGTAGCGAGGTTTTCGATGATGCCGACGGTAACGCGAGCAGGATCGATCAGAAGCTTCTCGCCGGTTGGCACCACAGCCAGGGCGGCGCCGATCTCGGTGTACTCGCGAACGTCAATGCCTTCCTGCGCCAAGCTTTGGATAAGCGTGGAATCTATCCTGGACAGTGTGGTGAACAGGGTTGCCGAGTGCTCGCCGATCAACGCGAAGGCAACGAAGACCGGATTATAGGAAACGTCCGAACCGCGCAGGTCGAACAGCCAGGCAATATCGTCCAGAGTTGCCAGCAGGTGCCACTGAGCGCCCTGGGATCGAGTCTGCTCGCGCAGCGCTCTGAGTTTTTCGGCGCGCTCGCGAGCGGCGTACGGCGGTAGGTGGGCGTAGACAGCTTGCGCAGGCAATGGGGGGCGATCTGGCCAGATCTCTGCGAAGAGGTCGATATCGGTACGCAACGACGCACCTGTGTGTTGCAGCTTTTCTCGCAACTGACGGGCGGCAGCAACGGCCATGACTGCGCCATCGACCGCGACCGTGGTCCCAGCATGCATCTGCGAGCCCAGCCAGTCCAATGGACCCGGCTGCCCAGCCATCAGCTTGACCAGTTGGATGCCGCTTCCGTCGAGTTCGACCTGGGCTTGCTCCCAGTAGCGGCTGTCGGCCCAAAGCCCTGCGAAATCAGCGGTCACGATCAAGGTGCCGACAGAACCCTGGAAACCGGAAAGCCATTGGCGTGCCTGCCAGTGTTCAGGCAGGTATTCGGATAGATGCGGGTCCGCCGAAGGCACCAGCAGGGCGTCGATGCCCTCGCGTTGCATGAGCGCGCGCGTGGCGCGCAGGCGCTCGGGAACGGGGAAAGTGGCAGAAGGTGTCAGGCTCATTCGGGCTCCGGTTCGGATGCTGGATCGTGTGGGCTGCTCTTGTGCAACGATCATGGCGAATGCCGCAGCGCCGGGCAACCTTGAAAAGGAGGTGAGTTCGGAAGCCAGACGGCTGCGGGTCTTTGTTGGCGGAAACGAACTTAGATGACGACGTTGCGTACGAAGCGCACCAACGTTTCACTGTCATTGCGATAGGCATAGGGCTGATTGCTGGGATAGACAAAAAACTCGCCAGCTGCCAACGCATGGGAGCGGCCGTCCAATACGACGGTCAGTCGCCCTTCACAAACGTAGATCTGCTCGCTCCAGCCTTCGGCATCGGGCTCCGATGCATAGGTTTCGCCAGGCTGCAACAGCCACTCCCACAGTTCGACCTCCTTGCTGGCTACTGTACTGGCCAGGAGGACGGCCTTGCTGCCAGGGAATGTGCCGACCCAGGCCAGTTCATTGATCCGGCCAGGGTCGCGATTCTCGCCAGGCTGGATGAGATCGCTGAAAGCGACATCAAGGGCTTCGGCAATACGGTCCAGGGTCGTGAGACTGACGTTGTTGTCACCGGCTTCGATAGCCACCAGCATGCGGCGGCTGACCCCGGAGCACTCTGCCAGGGCGCTCTGCGAAAGCCCGGCGGCCTGGCGCAGGCGACGTACGTTATGACTGACGTGCTGGAGTACCGAGGCTCTGGAACTGGGGTCTTTGACCAAGGGAATCTGCGCTCGCTGGGGGTAGTCCCGCTGATCGACGCGATCAAGGCGGAGCTATCGATGGTAAAAAATTGTCATAAAAAAACAAGTCGTTATGGCATGCCTGTACGATTCTGGCACAGCTTGCGGGTTGGTGATCACCCAGTGACCCCGTATGATCCTTTTCAATATTCCTGCAGATTAGAAGCCTATGTCCTTGATAGTACTATTGCTTCTGCCCTTCGTAGGCAGCTGCGTGGCGGCCATCCTGCCGCACAACGCACGCAACGCAGAATCGCTTCTGGCCGGACTGGTTGCCTTGGTCGGCACGGTACAGGTAGCCATGCTGTACCCGCAAATTGCCAACGGTGGTGTGATCCGCGAGGAATTCCTCTGGCTGCCCAGCCTCGGACTCAACCTGGTGCTGCGCCTGGACGGCTTCGCCTGGCTGTTTTCATTGCTGGTGCTGGGCATCGGTACGCTGGTGGCGCTCTATGCGCGCTATTACATGTCGCCGCAGGACCCAGTCCCTCGCTTCTTCGCATTTTTCCTGGCGTTCATGGGCGCCATGCTGGGTCTGGTAATTTCCGGCAACCTCATCCAGATGGTGTTTTTCTGGGAATTGACCAGCCTGTTCTCCTTTCTCCTGATTGGCTACTGGCACCATCGCGCCGATGCGCGCCGTGGTGCCTACATGGCGCTCATGGTGACCGGCGCCGGTGGTCTGTGCCTGCTCGCTGGCGTGTTGCTGCTGGGGCATATCGTCGGCAGCTACGACCTGGACAAGGTGCTCGTTGCCGGTGACGCCATCCGTGCGCATGGCCTGTATCCCGTCATGCTGACCCTGGTCCTGCTGGGCGCACTGACCAAGAGCGCCCAGTTTCCATTTCATTTCTGGCTGCCTCACGCGATGGCGGCGCCGACGCCGGTTTCGGCGTATCTGCACTCGGCAACCATGGTTAAAGCAGGGGTATTCCTGCTGGCCCGGCTGTGGCCGTCACTGTCCGGCAGCGAACAGTGGTTCTGGATCGTCAGTGGCGCGGGAGCCTGCACGCTGATGCTCGGCGCTTATGCGGCAATGTTTCAGAACGATCTCAAAGGCCTGCTGGCGTATTCGACGATCAGCCACCTGGGCCTGATCACGCTGTTGCTGGGGCTGAACAGCCCGCTGGCAGCCGTGGCCGCGGTTTTTCACATTCTCAACCACGCGACATTCAAGGCGTCGCTGTTCATGGCCGCCGGCATCATCGACCATGAAAGTGGAACACGCGACATACGCCGCCTGAGCGGGCTGTTCCGCCTTATTCCCTACACAGCGACGCTGGCCATGGTTGCCAGCGCGGCCATGGCAGGGGTGCCACTGATGAACGGCTTCCTGTCCAAGGAAATGTTCTTCGCCGAAACGGTTTTCATCAGCTCCACCGCCTGGGTCGAGATCGCCCTGCCGGTAGTCGCGACGCTGGCCGGTATCTTCAGCGTCGCCTATTCACTGCGCTTCACGGTTGATGTGTTCCTGGGTCCCAAAGCCACCGACCTGCCCCACATCCCCCACGAGCCGCCGCGCTGGATGCGTGCGCCCGTGGAGCTGCTGGTGCTGACCTGCCTGGTGGTCGGCATCTTTCCGGCACAGTCGGTGGCGCCGTTCCTGGCGGCCGCGGCGATACCCGTTGTGGGGGGCGAGCTGCCTGAGTACAGCCTGGCCATATGGCATGGCTGGAACGCGCCCATGGTCATGAGCCTGATTGCGATGGGGGCAGGCGTGCTCCTTTATGTGTTGCTGCGCAATCAGTTCCGTCACGGTCGGCTGCGCTATCCACCGGTGATCGAGCGCTTCAACGGCAAGCGGCTGTTCGAGCGCTCGCAGGTGGTCATGATGCGGCTGGCGCGCAGGGTGGAGCGACTGCTTACCACCAGACGCCTGCAGGCCCAACTGTTCATGCTGGTGTTGGTAGCAGTGCTCGCGGGCCTGGCGCCGATGCTTTATAGCGGACTGAGCTGGGGGGATCGACCGAAGATCCCGGGATCGGGCGTCTTCGTGATTCTCTGGTTGATCGCCATTGCCTGCGCATTGGGCGCTGCCTGGCAGGCGAAGTACCACCGGCTGGCAGCCCTGACCATGGTCAGCGTGTGCGGATTGATGACCTGCGTCACGTTCGTCTGGTTCTCCGCACCGGATCTGGCGCTGACTCAGCTGGTGGTCGAGGTGGTGACCACGGTGTTGATATTGCTCGGGCTGCGTTGGTTGCCTCGGCGGATCGAGGATGTCGCACCCTCCAGGGCGACGCTGGACCGTGCCAAATTGCGCCGTCTGCGCGATCTGGTGCTGGCGGTGGTGGTCGGCGGCGGCATGGCGCTGTTGTCCTATTCGATGCTCACCCGCGCCACGCCCAACTTCATTTCCGAGTTCTACCTGAGCCGTGCCCTGCCCCAAGGCGGCGGGACCAACGTGGTCAACGTCATGCTGGTGGACTTCCGCGGCTTCGATACCCTGGGTGAGATTACCGTGCTTGCCGCCGTGGCCCTGACCGTGTTTGCCCTGCTGCGGCGCTTCCGCCCACCCAAGGAAAGCATGCAGCTGCCGGCGCAGCAACGATCGCTGGCACCCGACGTGGTCACCGATCTCATCAACCCGCGCGGTGCGGACGACACTGCGCTGGGTTTCATGATGGTTCCGGCCGTTCTGGTTCGTCTGTTGCTGCCAGTGGCGGTGGTGGTCTCGATGTATCTGTTCATGCGCGGGCACAATCAGCCTGGCGGTGGATTCGTTGCCGGCCTGGTGCTGTCGGTAGCGTTCATCCTGCAATACATGGTGGCGGGTACCCAGTGGGTGGAGGCGCAGATGCGCCTGAGACCGCTGCGCTGGATGGGTACCGGACTGCTTTGTGCCACTGTCACCGGGATCGGCGCCATTGCCTTGGGTTATCCATTCCTCACCACACACACTGCGCATGTTCATTTGCCGGTCCTGGGTGACTTTCATGTCGCCAGTGCCCTGTTCTTCGACATCGGTGTGTTCACCGTGGTGGTGGGATCCACTCTGCTGATGCTCACCGCGCTGGGTCACCAGTCGGTGCGTGCTCACCGTCCCTCGAGCCTGCCCAAAGGCATTGCCCCAAAAGGAGCCGTCTGATGGAAGAAGTGATAGCGATTGCCATCGGCGTACTGGCTGCATCGGGCGTTTGGCTGATCTTGCGTCCACGAACGTTCCAGGTGGTCATGGGCCTCTGCCTGCTGTCTTACGGGGTCAACCTGTTCATCTTCAGCATGGGCAGCCTGTTCATCGGCAAGGAGCCGATCATCAAGGAAGGTGTGCCGCAGGACCTGCTCAATTACACAGACCCCCTGCCCCAGGCACTGGTACTGACTGCCATCGTGATCAGCTTTGCGATGACTGCGCTGTTTCTGGTGGTTCTGTTGGCTTCGCGGGGCCTGACCGGCACTGACCACGTAGACGGCCGGGAGCCCAAGGAATGAGCTGGATGCCCCATCTGATCGCTGCGCCCATCATTCTGCCGCTGTTCACGGCGGCGTTGATGATGCTGCTCGGAGAGAAACACCGTTCGCTGAAAGCGCAGATCAACATCATCTCCAGCCTGCTGGGACTGGCGATTGCCTGTTACCTGATGTGGTGGGTCCAGGACCAAGGCCAGGCCGGTTCGATTGGCGTGTACCTGCCCGGCAACTGGCAGGTGCCATTCGGTATCGTGCTGGTGGTGGACAGGCTTTCGGCGTTGATGCTGGTGCTGACGGGCATCGTCGGCGTCTGCGCCCTGCTGTTCGCCATGGCCCGGTGGGATCGGGCCGGCGCGAGCTTCCACGCCTTGTTCCAGATTCAGTTGATGGGCCTTTACGGCGCATTTCTTACCGCCGATCTGTTCAACCTGTTCGTGTTCTTCGAGGTGCTTCTGGCCGCCTCCTATGGCCTGATGCTGCATGGTTCGGGCAAGGCCCGGGTATCGGCCGGGCTGCATTACATCGCGATCAACCTGCTGGCCTCGTCGTTGTTCCTCATCGGGGCGGCCATGATCTACGGGGTCACGGGAACCCTGAACATGGCTGACCTGGCCCTGAAGATTCCGTTGGTGCCCGAAGCAGATCGCGGCCTGCTGCACGCCGGTGCTGCCATTCTGGCGACAGCCTTCCTGGCCAAGGCGGGCATGTGGCCGTTGAATTTCTGGCTGGTGCCGGCGTACTCGTCCGCCAGCGCCCCGGTTGCGGCCCTGTTCGCGATCATGACCAAGGTGGGCTTCTATACCCTGCTGCGGCTGTGGACCCTGATGTTTTCCGGACAGGCCGGTGCCTCGGCGCATTTCGGCGGTCAGTGGCTGATCTACGGGGGCCTGGCGACCATCGCCGTGGCTGCCATCTGTATTCTTGCGGCGCAGCGACTGGAGCGCATGGCGAGCCTGAGCATCCTGATTTCAGCCGGCATCCTGCTGGCAGCGATCGGTTTCGGGCAGAGCGGGTTGATCGCTGCCGCGCTGTTCTATCTGGTCAGCTCGACATTGGCACTCAGCGCGCTGTTCCTGCTCGCCGAACTCATCGAGCGTTCGCGGTCCGCCAACGAGATTCCCCTGGAGTACGATGCCGACCCGCTGCCAGCTGCAGTCGAGGCATTGCATCCGCCCAAGGGTATCAACCTGGATGACGAGCAGAAGGCCGTGGTAGGCCAGGTGATTCCCTGGACCATGGCCTTCCTGGGGTTGAGTTTCATTGCCTGCGCATTGCTGATCATCGGCATGCCGCCGTTGTCAGGGTTCATCGGCAAACTCAACCTGATCGCCGCGTTGTTCAATCCACAGGGACTCGGGGTGGCCACCGAGCAAACCCCGAGTGCAAGCGCATGGGTCTACCTGGCGTTGCTGATCCTGTCCGGACTGGCGTCGCTGATCGCTCTGGCACGTGTGGGCATGCAGCGCTTCTGGACCCCGCACGAGCGGCCTTCACCGTTGCTGCGGCTCAACGAGTGTGTACCGATCATGGTCCTGCTGGGATTGTGTGTGTTGTTGGCGATGCGCGCAGAACCTCTGCTGCGGTACACGGCCGATACGGCGGCCATGCTCGATGATCCCAAGCAATACGTGATGACCGTGCTGGGCGCCCAGCCGGTTCCCGGTCCGACTACAACAAGCCTTGAGGGTGAACCATGAGTCGCCTGTTCCCTGCTCCGTTGCTGTCGATCGCCCTTGCCATACTGTGGTTGCTGCTCAATGTCTCAATGAGTGCCGGCAACCTTTTGCTCGCCGTGCTGCTGGGGTGGCTGGCGCCGCTGTTGATGTCGCCGCTACGACCTCAGGCCGTGCGTATCCGTCGGCCCATCGTGATACTGCGGCTGCTGCTGCGCGTAGGCGGCGGTGTACTGGTGTCGAACCTGCAGGTGTTCTGGCAGGTGTGGAGCATGGACGCTCGCCCGCCACGTTCGGCGTTCGTGGAGATTCCGTTGCAGTTGCACAATGCCAACGGGCTGGCTGCCTTGGCGGCAGTCGCCACCGTCATTCCAGGCACCGTATGGTCCGAGCTGGCGCTGGATCGCAGCGTTTTGCTGATGCATGTTCTGGATCTGGATGACGAGGCGCAATTCATCGAGGAATTCAAGGACACCTACGAACGCCCGCTGATGGAGATCTTTCAATGAGCGCACTGCTGTCCAACGCCATTGTCGCAAGCTTGTTCATATTCGCCCTGGCAATGTTGCTTACGCTGATCCGGCTGTTCAGAGGACCGTCGGCCCAGGACCGGGTACTGGCTCTGGACTACCTGTACATTCTGGCGATGCTGGTCATGCTGGTGCTGGGCATACGTTACGCCAGTGACACCTATTTCGAAGCGGCCCTGCTGATTGCCCTGTTCGGATTCGTAGGGTCGTTCGCGCTGGCCAAGTTCCTGCTGCGTGGAGAAGTGATCGAATGAATTCACTCCAGGTTTTACCCTTCTGGGTAGAGGTGGCCACGGCCATACTGCTGCTCGCCAGCAGTCTGTTCGCATTCACGGGCGCCTTGGGGTTGCTGCGCTTCAAGGATTACTTCCAGCGCATGCACCCGCCAGCGCTGGCGTCCACGCTGGGCACCTGGTGTGTGGCGCTGGCGTCGATCCTGTACTTCTCCTGGCTCAAGCATGGGCCGGTGGTGCATGCCTGGCTCATCCCCATCCTGCTGTCGATCACCGTGCCGGTGACCACGCTGCTGCTGGCCCGCGCAGCGCTGTTTCGCAAACGCACGGCTGGAGAAGCGGTGCCTGCCGAGGTCAGCAGCCACCGCAGCGACAGCGGTCACTGACTCATTTCAGACTGGCGCTCACCTTGCTGGCCACGTCTTCAGGCAGCCAGGTCTTCCACACTTCAGGATGATCCTTCAGAAACGCCTCGCCAGCCTGGCGAGGCGAAGTGCGGGCTTCGCTCATGTTGGCCAGGGCCTTGTTCAGGGGATCGATAGGAAGGTCGACCTTGGCGAAGAACTCGACCAGTTGCGGATACTCCTGCTGGAATGCCTTGGACACCCCGATCGAAAGCTTCGATGGCAGCGAACGGGTAGGCAGCGGCGCGGGATTGTCAGCATCGGTCAGGGTGGCCCAGGCCTTGGCATCGAAAGGGGGTTCCTCGAGCTGGATCAGCTTGTAGCGGCCCAACAGCGGGGTCGGTGACCAGTAGTAGAAGAGCACGGGTTTGCCGCGACGGATAGAAGAGGCGATCTCGGCGTCCAGTGCGGCGCCTGAACCCGAACGAAAATTGACGTAGTCGTCGGTCAGCTTGTAGGCCTTGAGTTTCTGCGCGTTGACGACTTCAGATGTCCAGCCGATGGGGCTGTTGAGGAAGCGGCCTTTGTCTGGGCTTTCCGGATCCTTGAAAACATCCTTGTAGCGCGGCAGATCGGCGACGCTGCGCAGATCCGGCGCCAGCGGCTTGATACCTTTGGCGGCGTCGCCCTTGATCACATATTCAGGCACGAACCAGCCCTCGGTGGCGCCTTTGACGGTGTCACCCAAGCCAATCACCTTGCCCTCGGCTTCGGCCTTGACCCAGACAGGACTACGGCCGGCCCACTCTTCGGCAATGACCTGGATGTCGTTCTTGGCCAACGCCGTTTCCAGGGTGATGGTCGTGCCAGGCTGGGTATCGGTGGGCAGGCCGTAGCCCTTCTCGACGATATAGCGCAACAGTTCGGTAATGAGGCTGCCACTCTCCCAGTTCAGGTCGGCGAACTGGATGGGCGTGGTTTGCGCGTGGGCCGGAAGTGTTGCGGTCGATAGCCAGAGGCCGGCGCCACAGGCGACAAGCCAGGCACGTAATCCTTTCATGCGGGGTTCCTCGGTAACAGTCGATGACTTGGGTAAGTCACCTTACTGTAGCGCAGGTTCCCCGAAGCATTATTCGCTGGGTTTGAAGGTCAATTCGCCCTTGCGCCATTTGGCTGCCTTGGCGGTCGCCGCTTTCAAGGTCTTGCTCAGGTTTTCCTCGATGCGCTCGTGGGCAGCGAAGACCAGCATCACGGTCTGACCTTCCTTGAACACGATGCCTTCGCCCTGCGCCATGCTGACGAACGCATACTCGCCCAGTCCGTAGACAGTGAGTTTGATATCGCGAAACTTGAGTTCGAACTTGCCACCTTCGCGGCTCGGCAAAACCGCAGCGCGGAAGTGATCGCCTACTTTGAGTTCCAGTCGAGGTTTGTCGTCGACCACCAGCGCGGACTCGGTATCGAGTTCGGCCATGTAG
Source organism: Pseudomonas sp. UBA6276 (assembly GCF_002438365.1). NCBI lineage: Bacteria > Pseudomonadati > Pseudomonadota > Gammaproteobacteria > Pseudomonadales > Pseudomonadaceae > Pseudomonas > Pseudomonas sp. UBA6276. The sequence goes on along the minus strand of NZ_DJUS01000042.1, from coordinate 7,553 downwards.
ATGCCTTCCGCGCTTTGCTCGGTGACATAGACGAAACGCGACTGAAAGAGTTTGACCAACTTCGCACGCAAGTCGCCGAGCACGAACAGGGCGTGCATATCCAGATTAGTTACTGCCAATGAAGAATCCTCAAATCGAAACACAGACTACCGGACGCTGTTCGCGTGGTAATAACCTGAAGACGCGGGGAGCGCCGAACGGTCGGCAGCACGTGCAATGATTGCCACCGACCTGCTAACGAAAGACTAAAGGATCGAACCTTGATCCGGGATGCGCAGCGTCGACCTGCTGCAGGGAAAATTGCCGAAGACCGCGAAGGAAAAAGGCAAGCCTGGACGTGTATGGCAGAGCGGCGCCGCGGCCTCATGGGGAAGCTGGCGACCAACACGTGCAGGGCAGCGAAGCGCATGACGGTGATCTGGCGCGAATAGTACCGAATCGAACCCCAGCGCGGTCAAGAAGTTTGTTGGATGGACACGTTCAAAACAGGATCGGGACAAAGCTCGATGCCCTGTGCCGTCCATTGCAAACAAACACGGTACTGCGAGCGAACTCTGGCGAAGCCCTCGCCTCAGATACTGAGTAACCTTTCAATCATGGCTGGAAACGGCCGCAGAGGAGTCAACATGGATCTGCCGAACCCAAGCCTTACTGGCCTTTTCGATCAACTGGGCCTGGCCAGCGAAGAGGCTGACATTCAGAAATTCATTGCCGAGCATCAGCTCGACCAAGACACCAAACTGATCGATGCGCCTTTCTGGACTGATCAGCAGCGCAGCTTTCTGAAAGAGGAGCTGCACAGCGATGCGGAGTGGGCACCCATCGTCGATGAACTCAACGTGGCCTTGCATCCGCAGGCGTGAAAAACGCCTGCGGTCTATTGATCACGCTTGACGTTGATGCTTGTCGATCTGCTCGTGGCGCTCTTGCGCCTCGATGCAGTACTTGGTGGTAGGGCTGATCAACAGGCGCTTCAGGCCGATCGGCTCGCCACTGTCGTCACACCAGCCGAAGCTGTCGTCATTGATACGGCCCAGGGCCATTTCCAATTGCGGCAGCAGGCGCTGGTCGCGCTCGATGACATTGACCAACCAATGACGCTCCTCTTCTACAGAGGCAGCGTCGGCAGGATCGGCGGGCGTGTCCAGGCTTTCAATGGCTACACGGCTTTGCTCGATGCGCTGCTGGGTCTCGATCTTCATGGCCTGCAACAGCTCGGTGAAGTAGGCCAGTTGCTCAGCGTTCATGTAGTCATCAGCCGGCATGGCCAGCAACTTTTCCTTTGTCATTGATTTCTCTGCAAACGAATAATGCGCTAGGGCAAAACAGGAAGCCCGCGACGCTGTCAGCGACGCAGGCAGAATTCTTCAAGCACCACACGGCACATGGTCAAGAGGGGCGGCAGTCTAAGGCCGGTTTACATGCGCAGCAACCCTAAATTTGGCAGGGAGCCGAGGGCCTGCTCGCTGGCGCAGGCGCGACCGCGCCACAGGCGGCGGCAGGCAGCCGTCTGGGCGGTTTTTATAGCATACTGGCCGTTACCGATTGCCTGGGGCTTATGCCATGACCGATGTTGAAACAACCGCTTCCGAACCCGTACGGCTCGATGCCGTGGAGATTCGCGTACTGGGCGCACTGATCGAGAAACAGGCCAGCAATCCTGAAACCTACCCATTGACGCTCAATGCGCTGGTGCTGGCGTGCAATCAGAAAACCAGTCGCGAACCGGTGACCCAGTACACTCAGGGGCAGATCGGGCAGAGCCTGCGCGCGCTCGAAGGTCGGCAGATGACTCGTCTGGTGATGGGCAGCCGCGCCGATCGCTGGGAGCATCGGTTGGACAAAGCCCTGGAGCTGGTGCCCGCTCAGGTCATTCTGATGGGGCTGATGTTCCTGCGCGGACCACAGACCGTTGGCGAGCTGCTGACGCGCAGTGCCCGCCTCCACGATTTCGAGGACGCCGAGCAAATCGTGCATCAGCTGGAGCGTCTCGCAAGCCGCGGCTTCGCGGTACATGTGCCACGCCAGGCGGGGCAGCGCGAGGATCGCTACAGCCATGCCCTGGGTGATCCTGCGGCCATCGACGCCATCTTGAGCGCCCGGGGCGTGCCGCCCGAACGCAACGGCTCAAAACCCGACGATACCCGCCTGGACGAGCTGGAAGCACGTATCGCTGCGCTTGAAGAGCGCCTGTCGCGGCTGGAATGACAGCTGCGTCAGCCGCGGGCGTACTCGGTGGCCAGGCGTAACTGCTCGGCGCTAGGGCGTACGCCGGTGTAGAGCACGAACTGCTCCAGCGCCTGAATGGCGATGACCTCCAGGCCGGTGATCACCGGCTTTCCGAGTTTTTGGGCAGCTTTGATCAGAGGGGTTTGCCACGGCAGGGCGACGACGTCGAACACCTGTTGCGCCGCTTCGATGGCCGCCATATCAAATGACAATTCCTCTGCCTGGTTGCTGCCGGTCATGCCAACCGGCGTGACGTTGACCAATAGCTGCGGGCGCGAGTCGCCCAACTCGGCCTGCCAGGGATAACCGCACGTATCGGCCAGCGCGCGGCCGGTTTCGTAGTTGCGCGCAATGATCAGGCCATTGCGCAGACCGGCGTCGCGAAACGCCGACGCTACGGCCTTGGCCATGCCGCCGCTGCCGCGCAGGGCGAAGGTGGTGTCGGGGTCGACGGCGTGCGCATCCAGCAATTGGCGGATGGCCATATAGTCGGTGTTGTAGGCCTTCAGATAACCGTTGTCGTTGACGATGGTATTGATCGATTCGATGGCCGACGCCGATGCATCGAGTTCGTCGACCAAGGGTATGCAGGCTTCCTTGAACGGCATCGACACGCCGCAGCCACGGATGCCCAAGGCGCGGATGCCGCCAATGGCTGCCGGCAGATCGCCTGTGGTCATGGCCTTGTAATAATAGTTGAGACCCATCTGCTCATACAGATGGTTGTGAAAGCGTACACCGAACGTTCCGGGACGCGCGGCGAGCGACATGCACAGGATGGTGTCGCGGTTGGGAGCAATGGACATTCTTGGCCTCCTGGCGGCGTGTGACATTAGGAAAGCAGGCAGAGGACACGCTGCCCTTACACAAAATTTACCCATCGACAGGGACGCTTTTGACCGTTTTTTTGTCATAGTCATGTCCCCGGCGAAATGATTTGACCCTATCGCAGGTTCGAACGCCAGGGCGCGAAACACGAGGAATCTATCATGATGCGTCAACTTCCCAAGATGGCTCTGCTGGTAGGGGCGCTGGCGATGGCCGGTCAGGCCTCGGCGCACGGCGGTGGCTGGCACGGTGCCGGGCCGGGTATATTGGGTGCTGTGCTGGGCGCAGCCGTGGTCGGTGCGGTGGTCACCTCCAATACACCGCAGCGGGTCTATGTGGAGCAGCCGCCGGTGTATGTGCAGAGCCCGCCACCGGTGTACGTGCAACAACCTGCCTATGTGCAGCAGCCGGTTTATGTGCAGTCGCCGGATGTGTATGTGCAGCCTTATCCTGTGTACGCAGCCCCGCCTCCACCGCGTGGCTACTATGGGCCGCCACCGGTGTACTACGGTCCACCACGCTGGTGAGTCGCCACGGCAGGGCGTGATAGGAATTGTCGATGGTGACTATCGAGCAAGGTGATTTCTATGGGCAGCGGCGAACTCGTAAGGTGGCTGGCAGGAACCACCGGAGGTGTCTCATGCCTGTATTAAGAATCATGTCGGTAGTCGGCAGCGCGGTCCCGGAAAAGTTGCGTGATCTGGGCCTTTTGGCGTGCTGGTACGTGGTGCGCGACGGCGAGCCTGTAAGTGGGCCCCTGCCCTCCCTGCCCCACGCCAAACAAGCCTTTGCCACGCTCAATGCAGCGCAGCCCCACTAGCCAGCGCACTGGATGGAATGGATCAAGCCCCGCTCTGCGGGGCTTTTTCATGGTGTTCGCGCTGGATGAGCTTTTCTTCACGCACCAGGCCTTGCCGGGCGCGACAATCGACAGGCGCTTTGCCATACTCGCGCCACGTGACAATCGTCACTTCGACTCCGCTCCACCCCAGGCCCGATCTACCTCTATTTCAGTGAGCGCTCCGCGTGAAGACCCCGCTATCTCTTTTCAGCCTGTTGCTGGCTTTGACCACTTTCGTCGCCACCCCAAACCTTGAAGCGGCGGAAAAAGCCGCCGTGCCCCGGGATCCCTCGCAGTTGCACCTGGCTTCGGGTAGCGCTCTGCTGATCGATCTGCAGACCAACAAAGTGGTCTACGAGAACAACGCCGACCATGTGGTGCCTATCGCATCGGTGACCAAGTTGATGACCGGCATGGTCGTGCTGGACGCCAAGCAGTCGATGAGCGAAGTGATCTCGGTCGACATCACTCACAACAAGGAAATGAAGGGTGTGTTTTCCCGGGTCAAGCTCGGTAGCGAGCTGAACCGCCGGGACATGCTGCTGATCACCCTGATGTCTTCGGAGAACCGTGCAGCGTCGAGTCTCGCCCATCATTACCCCGGCGGCTACGGTGCTTTCATTGCGGCAATGAACGCCAAGGCTCGCGCACTGGGCATGACCCATACCCGCTATGTGGAGCCGACCGGCTTGTCGACCAGCAACGTGTCCACCGCACGTGATCTGGCCAAGTTGCTGATCGCGGCGCAGCAGTACCCGTTGCTCAGCGAGCTGAGCACCACGCGGGAAAAGACCGTGGCGTTCAAGAAGCCCAGCTACACCCTGGGGTTCCACAATACCGATCACCTGATCAACAAGGATGACTGGGACATCAAGATCACCAAGACCGGTTTCACCAATATGGCCGGGCACTGCCTGGTGCTGGTGACGCGCATGGGTGGCCGACCTGTGGCGATGGTGATCCTCGATGCGTTCGGCAAGTACACCCACTTTGCCGATGCCAGCCGTCTGCGCAAGTGGGTGGAAACCGGCAAGAGCAGCGCGCCGCCGGCCGTGGCGATGGACTACAAGGCGCAGAAAAAGCAGATGCGCCAGGCTGCCGACTGACCGCGTCCTTCAGGCACGGCGGGCGGCCCGCTTGCGGGCGTACATAGCACCATCGGCATCGGCAAGCAGACGCTTGACGGTGTCGTGGTGGGCCGGGAGCTGACAGCGCCTCAGGCGGTGGTACTGACCATGGAGCCGGCGGTACTGCTGCCTGATTCCTGCATGACCTGAAGCAATGCGGCGGTGGCGGTTTGCAGCCCTGCGGACGTGGCAACGACCTGTGCCTGGATGGCGGCCACTGCGGCGGCCTTGCTTTCTTCGCTTTGCTGGCTGGCCTGGATTCGGGCCATCTCCTGTTGTTGCTCCTTTAACTGCTTCTGCAGCTCGGCAATCTGCTTCTGCAGTTGCTCGATCGTGTCCGAATTACTACTGCTACTGCTGCTCTCACTGGCACCCGCCCCGCCTGCGCCACCGACCGGCGCGTTCGTTGGCGTTGCAGAAGGCGCGGCAGCGGCCTGCGTTGCATCACTTTCTGCAGTGGCGACGGGGGCGGCGGCCGTTGGGGTTACCGCTAGGGTGCGAATGCTCAAGTTGCTGGCGATGGTACTCAAGGTGCTCATGGCGATCGTGTCCCGATAGGCTGTGACCGTTACATCGGCGCCGATCGGCCAGGCTTTAGGATGAGCCTGTGATTCGTCGGCCAATCGCGCGTGCAGCGCGACTGGGCTCACGCCGATGGGGTCAGGTGGCGCAAGATGAAAAAAACTTCAACGAGCCCTGGGCCGATTGTTGTCACAATGCTGCCATCCTCAGCAAAAATCATCGGGTAGAGACCAACATGACTCGCGTACTGACCATCGAAGACGATGCCGTGACCGCCAGGGAAATCGTGGCGGAACTGAGCAGCCACGGCCTGCAGGTCGACTGGGTGGACAACGGCCGCGAAGGGCTGGTCAAAGCGGTGAGCGGCAACTATGACGTGATCACCCTGGACCGGATGCTGCCAGAGCTCGACGGACTGGCCATCGTGACCACCCTGCGCACCATCGGTGTGAGCACGCCGATCCTGATGATCAGCGCGCTGTCGGATGTCGACGAGCGAGTGCGCGGTCTGCGTGCCGGTGGTGACGATTACCTGACCAAGCCGTTCGCCTCGGACGAGATGGCCGCCCGAGTCGAGGTGCTGCTGCGTCGCAACAACGCCGTGGCCGCCGCCGACAACACGCTGCGCGTGGCCGACCTGACGCTGGATCTGATGACCCGCGAGGCGTGCCGTGGCGAACAGGCGTTGAACCTGCTGCCCACCGAGTACAAGTTGCTGGAATTCCTCATGCGCAATGCCGGCCAGATCCTCACGCGCATGATGATTTTCGAGGAAGTCTGGGGCTATCACTTCGACCCAGGCACCAACCTGATCGACGTGCACATCGGCCGCTTGCGCAAGAAGATCGACCCACCGGGCACCGCACCGTTGATCAAGACCGTGCGAGGCTCCGGCTATGTCATTGCCGAACCTGTCTAAAGGCTGGCGCTCGTCCAGCAGTCGGCTGCTGGCGCTCTACAGCTTTCTGTTCGTGGCCTGGAGCAGCTTGCTCATGGGCGTGCTGTACTTCGAAGTCTCGGCCTATCTGGCCGACCTGGCGCGGCACTCGCTGATGCAGCGTCAACACCTGTTCTCGCGCTTTCACGGCGAAGCATTGAACGAGGCGCTGGCCGCCAGCGAAGCGTTCGACGACCGTACCTTCGACGCCTATGGTCTGTTCGATCTGCAATTGCGGCCGTTGTCCGGCCAGTTGTTGCAGGTGCCGCGAGGTCTGCCACTGGACGGGCGCATCCATGACCTGAACAGTTGCGTGGACAGCGACAATCCGCAAATGCCGCAGAACAGCTGCGACGCGGTGGCGATGCGCACCCTGGATGGCCGCTGGCTGGTGCTGGTACGCGACAACGGCTCGTTGTTCGCGGTCACTCACATCATTCTGCGGGCGCTGCTGTGGGGCATTTCCCTGACGATCATTCCCGGCATTGCCGGCTGGCACCTGTTACGGCGCAGGCCGTTGCGGCGCATCCGCGCCATCGAAGCGAGCGCCGATGCAATCGTGGCCGGTGATCTGACTACCCGCCTGCCGCTGTCGGACCGGCGCGACGAACTGGACATGCTGGCGGCCATCGTCAACGCGATGCTCGAACGTATCGAGCAGCTGATGATCGAGGTCAAGGGTGTCTGCGACAACATTGCCCATGACTTGCGCACGCCCCTGACCCGCCTGCGCGCGCAGCTCTACCGTATCCAGCAGGAGGCGCCGGCGGATTCGCGCCAGGCGTTGCAACTGGACGAGGTGATCGCCGAAACCGACACGCTGATGGCGCGATTCCGTGGCTTGTTGCGTATCTCCGAAATCGAGGACCACCGCCGACGTTCGGGCTTCATTTCCTTCGACCCGCAACCCCTGCTGCACGAGCTGCACGACTTCTATCTGCCCCTGGCCGAAGACGAGGGCATCAATCTACGTCTGGACGTGCCGGACACGCTGCCAATGCTGCATGGTGACCGCGCGCTGCTGTTCGAGGCCGTGGGCAACCTGCTCAGCAACGCCATCAAGTTCACC
>NZ_DJUS01000043.1:0-28947 GCF_002438365.1 Pseudomonas sp. UBA6276 | reverse complement strand
CTTCTGGCCGGCCAACCAGGTCGAGGATGACGACATCGAGGTCTACGGCGACGACGGCCAGCCGCTGGCGCGTTTGCATCATCTGCGTCAGCAGATCATCAAGACCGATGGCAAGCCGAACTTCTCCCTGGCCGACTTCGTGGCGCCCAGGGACAGCGGCGTGACGGACTACGTGGGCGGCTTCATCACCACTGCAGGCATCGGTGCCGAAGAGGTGGCCAAGGCCTATCAGGACAAGGGCGACGACTACAACTCGATCATGGTCAAGGCCTTGGCGGACCGCCTGGCCGAGGCCTGCGCCGAGTGGCTGCACCAGCAGGTGCGCAAGGAGCATTGGGGTTATGACCCCGAGGAGACCTTGGACAACGAGGCGCTGATCAAGGAACAGTACAAGGGCATCCGCCCTGCCCCCGGTTACCCGGCCTGCCCGGACCACACCGAGAAAGGCACACTGTTCGACCTGCTCGATCACAACGGGCAGAGCGGCGTGACGCTCACCGAGCACTACGCGATGTTCCCGGCGGCGGCGGTCAGCGGCTGGTATTTCGCTCACCCCCAGGCGCAATACTTTGCCGTGGGCAAGATCGATCGGGACCAGGTGCAGAGCTACACGGCGCGCAAGCAACAGGATCTGGCCGTCAGCGAGCGCTGGTTGGCGCCGAATCTGGGTTATGACAACTGAGGCAGATGCTGTTGCCGGTACTGGGTCAGCCTCGGCTGAACCAGTACACCGCTGTCGCCATGACCACCACGATCATGAAGCCTATGGCCCAGGCGTCGACATGGCTGTCGTTTTTGCGGGTTTTCAGGGAGTTGCTCATCGGCATCGTCTCTTGTGATTTTGTTGGACGCTGGTTCCAGTAAAGCCCAACAAAGGCCTTTCCACAAGTAAGGTCAATGACTCACCAAAGGCAACCGAACACCGCCTTGAGTTCTTCGATGGCCTCCTCGCTCAAGGGTGCAGGCCGTGGCTGAGTCATCAGCCACAGCCGTGCGGTTTCCTCCAGTTCTTCCAGTGCATGGCTGGCCTTCGACACGGAGCTTTCCCACACCACCGGGCCCAATCGTTCCAGCATGACTCCCCTCACCTGATCGGCCAAGGCCGCGACTTGTGTGGCGACGTCGGGCGAGCCCGGACGCTGGTACTGGATCAATGGGATGTGCCCCACCTTCATCACCTGATAAGGCGTGAGCGGCGGCAGAATGTCCTGGGCGCTCCACACCCCAGCCAAAGTCAGGGCCACCAGATGCGTGGAGTGGGTGTGGACCACGCCATTCACTTCTGGGTTACGGTCGTACACCTGGCGATGCAGGGCCAGGGTCTTGGATGGCTTGTCGCCGCTCACCCATTCACCCGCCGTGGTGACTTTGGCGATGGTGTGTGGCTGCAACCTTCCCAGACAAGCATCGGTTGGTGTGATCAGCCAACCGTCGTCGAGGCGCGCACTGATGTTGCCGGCGCTGCCGACGGTATAACCACGCTGGAACAGGCTCAGACCCACTTCGCAGATTTCTTCGCGCAAGGCGTGTTCGTTTCTCACGAAAAATCTCCCGCCAGGCAGGCCAAGGCCTTGGCAAAAAAGTCCACGCTGCCAAAGTTGCCCGACTTGAGCGTCAGCGCAAGCGCAGTGGTGCCGCCGAAGGCCACGGTGGCCGGCACGCCAGGATCGATCTGACGGCCGATACGCAAGCCTTTGACCTGCAGCGCCTGCACCACCGCGCCCGACGTTTCGCCACCTGCGATGACGAAGCGGCGCCAGCCTCTATCCTGCAGCTGTGCCGCGATCCCGCCAAGCGCCTTCTCGATCATGGCGCCAGCCTGCTCCGCACCTAGCTCTCGCTGCACGGCGGCCACCTGCTCGGGACTGCTGGTGGCGTAGATCAGCACCGCTTCGTCGCGATCGGCGAAGGCCACGGCCTGGGCCACGACCGGCTCGCCACGGGCGATTGCCAGCGGGTCGATGCGAAAGGCCGGGCAACCTGCTTCCAGCCAGGCGGCGACCTGGCCATTGGTGGCCTTGGAGGTACTGCCTGCCAAGACCACGGCGCGGCCTTCGATAATAGGCATCGCAGCGGCATCGCCCGTGCGCAACAGGCCCTGGCGGCGGAAGTTCTCCGGGAGGCCCTGGGCCACCCCCGAGCCGCCTGTGATCAAGGCGAGGTTCGCGCAGGCGTGTCCCAGGGTCTGCAGATCCTCGTCACTCACGGCGTCGGCAATGGCCACACTTACGCCTTCGGCCCGCAGTTCGTCCATACGCATGACGACCGCAGAGGCGCCCTGCCCGACCACGTCGTAGCGCAACAGACCCACCGCACCGGTGGTCTGCTCGTCCAGCACGCGGACCAGGTTGGCATCTTGCATCGGTGTGAGCGGGTGATGCTGCATGCCGCATTCACTGAGCAGGCTGTCCTGAACGAACAGATGACCACGGAACAAGGTGCGGCCGGTCTCCGGGAACGCCGGACAGGCGATGGTGAAATCGCTGCCGAGGGCTTCCAGGAGTGCCTCGGTGACCGGGCCAATGTTGCCCTCTGCCGTCGAATCGAAGGTCGAGCAGTATTTGAAGAAGAACTGCTGGCAGCCATGCTCGCGCAACCACGCCAGCGCCTGCAACGATTCGGCAACGGCGCTGGCCGCCGGCGTGGTACGGGATTTGAGGGCGATGACGATGGCATCTGCCTCCGCAAATTCCGCCAGATCACTGTCTGGAACGCCAATCGATTGCACCGTGCGCATGCCGCCGCGCACCAGGATGTTGGCGAGATCGGTAGCGCCGGTGAAGTCGTCGGCGATGCAGCCGAGCAGTGGGCGATGGACAGCGGTCATGAGTGGCATCTCCTGCACAGGTCACCGTGGCGGGCACGGTGCATGTTAATTATTGGTTCATCTGAGCGATTCAATGACCCAATACTACAATCGAAAGCGATCGGTATGTTAATCCATGTTAAATAAATTGACCTGAATGTGAAATCCACACTATCGTGCTGTCACTCGGGAGCTACGAATCCATAACAAATATTGTTCATCCGGTGGTCGCTGCCGATTTCCCTTCACCGAGGACGAACCATGAATTTCGAATTGCTGTTCGCTGCACAAGCCGATCAGGCCGTACGTTACGCACTCACCGGCGCCAAGGGGGGGTTCTCGCGCACCTTGCTCGCCCAGACCCGGCTGATGCCCAATCTGGTCCCCGCCGTTCTGTGCGACCTGGACGTGCCCGGCCTGCATGGGCTGTGCGTCGAACTGGGCTTTGCCGCAGAACAGCTACACATCTGCAACGACGCCGCTGCGGTTGCCAGTGCACCGGCCGATGCCATTGTGCTGATCGCGGACGTCGCCCTCCTGCAGGCAGCCCGCTACGACATTCTGGTGGAAGCCACCGGCAACCCTGCGATTGGCTACCAGGTCGCCCGGCGCGCCATCGAGGACGGTCGTCACGTCGCCATGGTCAGCAAGGAAGTGGACTCGGTTGCGGGTATCGCCCTGTCCCGCCTGGCTGCACAACACGATGTGGTCTACACCACCGCCGACGGTGACCAGCCGGCCAACCTGATCGGCTGGGTCAGCTGGGCGCGTGTGCTCAAGCTGGACATCGTCGCGGCGGGCAAGTCCAGTGAATACGATCTGGTGTTCAACCCCGAGGACGGCAGCATCACCCAGCTTGACACCACCATTTCCGCGCCGGCCATGGGCGAATTGCTGCGTCTGGGCGACGACATTCCCGCTACCCTGGAAGCGCGTCGCGCTGCCTTGAATGGCCTGAAGACGTCCGCTACAGCCGACTATTGCGAAATGTCGGTGGTCGCTACCAATACCGGTCTGGTGCCGGATGTGGAGCTGCTGCACTACCCGATTGCCCGTACCAGCGAATTGGCCGACATCTATGCCCTGCGTGAAGACGGTGGTGTGCTGTGTCGCAGCGGTGTGATCGAGGTGTTCAACGTGCTGCGCCTGTCAGACGAGGCCAGCTTTGCCGGGGGGGTGTTCGTGATCATCCGCACCCACGACAAACCGACCTGGGAATTGCTCGCGCAGAAAGGCCACGTGGTGAGCCGCAACGGACGTTACGCCTGCCTGTACCTGCCCTACCACTTCATGGGCGTGGAAACGCCGATCACCCTGCTCAACGCCGTGCTGCACAAACGAGCTTCGGGCACCGACAAGCCGAGCCAGTCGACCATTCTGGCCGGACGCGCCACGGTCGATATCGCTGCAGGCACCGTGCTGGAAATGGGTGGCCACCACCACGACGTGACCGGTGTGCAGGCCGTGCTGCTGGGGCGTTCGGATGCCCCCGACGATATCGCTCCGTTGTACCTGACAGCCCACGCCACCGCCGCGCGGAACATCAAGGCTGGCGAGCTGCTCCTGATAGGTGACATCGAACAGTACAACGATGAATTGCACCGCGCCTGGCAGACCGGCCTGCAATCGGCCTGATCGCACAGCGGCCTTGAGCCGATACCGGTGCCTGACACGGGCACCGACGTCCACTTCACAGGTTCCATAAAAACATGAATAGCGAACTGCTGATTTTCGCGATGGCCGCCGGCGCCATCGTGGTGTTGATCCTGCTCATCACCAAGCTCAAGCTCAACCCGTTCCTGGCCCTGACCCTCACCGCGATCGGCCTTGGCCTGCTCAGTGGTGCGGGCGCCGGCGAGACCATTGACAGCTTCGCCAAGGGCTTCGGCTCGGCGCTGGCCAAGACCGGGCCGGTCATTGGTCTGGGTACGCTGCTGGGCGGCATCCTGCTGGGGTCCGGAGGCGCCGACCGCATCGCCAACGCGTTCATCGGCCAGCGTCCGGTGCAGTACGCACCCTGGGCGATCTGCGCCGCCGCATTGCTGATCGGCATGCCGCACCTGTTCGACGTCAGTTTCATCATGCTGGCGCCACTGGTGTATACGGTGGCCAAGCGCACCCATAGCCATCTGCTCTACATCGGTCTGCCGCTCGCCGCGGGCCTGTACGTGTCCCACGGCCTGCTGCCGCCACATCCCGCGCCGACGCTGGCGGTCGCCGCGTTCCACGCCAACACCGGCCTGACCATTTTCTACGGCTTGTTGATCGCCGTGCCCACCGCGATCATCTGCGGGCCGATCTTCACCCGCCTGATCAGCCCCTGGTTTGGCCCGGCGCCTGACCTCACCGCCGGCCCGGTGGGTGCGCGTGAAGTCAGCCCCGATCAAAACCAGGTGTCACTGCTGTCGTCGATCATCGCCGTGCTGCTACCGCCCGGCCTGATGCTGGTCGGTACCTTGGGCCTGGCCTTCAGCGTCAAGGGCTCGATGGCCTATGCGGTATTCAACGCCTTGAACAATCCGATCCTGTCGTTGTTGATCGCGGTCATCTTTGCCTTCTTCGCCTTGGGCCTGCGCGCCGGGTTCAACCTGGGCCAGGTGCAGAAGATGGCCAGCCAGGGTCTGGCACCGCTGGGCGCGATCGTGATGATCCTGGGTGCCGGCGGCGGCTTCAAGGAAATGCTTACCACCATTCACCTGGATGCACTGATCACTCACCATGCTTCGGGCTGGGCGGTGAATCCACTGATTCTAAGCTGGGGCATCGCGGCGCTGCTACGCATCTGCGTCGGTTCGGCGACCGTCGCCACCGTCGCTGCCACCGGGATCGTCGCGCCTCTGGCACTGGCCTATCCGGGCCTGTCACCGGAGTTGCTGGTACTGGCGACCGCCTCGGGTGCCGTGATGCTGTCCCACGTCAACGATTCGGGCTTCTGGCTGTTCAAGGAATACTTTCAGCTCAGTGTGGCGCAGACCTTCCGCACATGGACCCTGATGCTGTGTCTGCAATCGGTGATCGGTTTGCTCGGTGTTCTATTGATCGAAGCGGTGATTCGCTAAGATGTCCGCCTGACTATCTGCCTGCACGCCACGGAGCCTGAATGCCCACCGACGAGGATCTCGCCATCACTGGCGCCGCACCGATGATTCCGGACCAGCGCCGGGAACAGATCCTGCGCCAGTTGCGCAAGCATCAGGTGCTCAGCGTGCACCAGCTGACGGAAATGTTCGACTGCTCGCACATGACCGTGCGTCGCGATATCAGTGTGCTAGAGCAGGAAGGCCGTGCGTATTCGGTGCCTGGCGGTGTGCGCATCGCCAGCCAGTTGCACAGCGAGCCCAGCCACCAGTCCAAGGCGGTCGCCGAACAGCCACAGAAACAGGCCATGGCGGTTCTGGCGGCAGGTTTGCTGCGCAATGACATGACGGTGTATCTGGATGCCGGCACCAGCACGCTGGAGATCGTCCCGCACATCGCTGCCCTGTCGGGCATGACCGTGGTGACCAACGACTTCGGCATCGTGCATGCGCTGGCTGAAGCGGTGCATGTGGATGTCATCCACACCGGCGGCCTGCTGGATCACCCCAATCGTTCCTGCGTCGGGGGCTTGGCGGTGGCGACGTTACGCCAGCTGGCCACCGACATTGCCTTCATGTCCACCAGTTCCTGGGACCTGCAACGGGGCATCACCACCCCTTCGGCGCTCAAGGTCGAGGTCAAGCAGGTGGCGATGCAGGCGGCGTCGCAGCGGGTGCTGATCACCAGCAGCTCCAAGTACGGCACGTTCGGGATGTACAAGATCGCCGGCCTAGAGCAGTTCGATGTGGTCATCAGCGACAGTGAGCTGACCGAGGTGGCCGCCGAGGCCATTCGCAAGCTGGGTGTGGAAGTGCTATTGGCCGAAGGCTGACGGTCTGGTCTGGTTGATGGAACTCCCTTGCGCGACCGTGGCCAGAACTGCACACAATCCCTGCGGGATCTACTGGCCATGAACGATACCTTCGATCTGAACCGCTTCATCGACGCCCAGCGCGCCGTGTACCCCGATGTCCTCGAAGAACTGCGCAGTGGTCGCAAACGCAGCCATTGGATGTGGTTCATCTTTCCCCAATTGGCTGGCCTCGGTCATAGCGAGACGGCGCGCTTCTATGCGATCAGCGGCGCGGCCGAGGCAACGGCTTATCTGAACAATCCATTATTGGGTGCGCGCTTGCTCGAATGCACGCGCACGGTGCTGGAGCATTCCGGTCAGAGCGCCAAGGCGATGTTCGGCACCCCCGATGACATGAAGTTGCGCTCGTGCATGACCTTGTTTGCCAGCGTGGCGCCAGAGCAGGTGTGCTTCCAGCAAGTGTTGGAGCGGTTTCTCGACGGCGAGAGCGATGCGAGAACCATCGCGTTGCTGGAACAGCCCCTGTAGCAGCGGCGCGAGCCGCGTCACGGGCCGCGCGGTGTGCATGATGTAACGCAGTGAGGCCGGACGCGGCTTGCGCCGCTGCTACGGGGGTGCGCGTTGTGTCTAGAAGTTGCAAATAATCGATAGCCTGCTTTGCTTTAACCAACGTTCCCTGTGCAAGGGGACCTCAACCGCACGCCTGCGAACGAGCCCATGACCGAGTCTGCCCAACCTGCAACGCCCTCTTCGTCCTCGATCACCCTGCAAATAATCTCCATCGTGTTCTACACGTTCATTGCCTTCATCTCCATCGGACTGCCCATCGCGGTGCTGCCCGGCTACGTGCACGACCAGTTGGGCTTCAGCGCGGTGGCCGCAGGCGTGGTGATCGGCGCGCAGTACCTGGCGACTCTGCTCAGCCGGCCCAGCGCCGGACGCATGGCCGACGCGCTGGGCACCAAGCGCACCATCGTCTATGGGCTGATCGGTATCGGCATCAGCGGAGCGCTGACGTTCGTCTCGGTGTTTCTGCACAGCGTGCCGCAGTGGAGCCTGGGCGTGCTGATCGCCGGGCGTGTGGTCCTCGGCCTGGCGCAGGGCGCCATCGGGGTGGGTACCAGCAGTTGGGGAATCAACCGCGTCGGCGCCGAACACATGGCCAAGGTGATTTCATGGAACGGCATCGCCTCCTACGGCGCCATCGCCATCGGCGCCCCGCTGGGCGTATTGATGGTGGCCTTCGCCGGGTTCTGGAGCCTGGGCGTTGCGCTCATGGCGCTGAGCGCTCTGGGCTTGTGGATGATCCGCGACACACCGGCGTCACCCGTGGTGCGGGGTGAGCGCATGCCGTTCTGGTCCGCCTTCGGCCGGGTTGCGCCCCATGGCATGAGCCTGATGCTGGCTTCGATCGGCTATGGCACCCTCACCACGTTCATTACCCTGTATTACGTGGAGCGCGGCTGGGAAGGCGCGGCCTGGTGCCTGACCGCCTTTGGCATCAGTTTCATCGCGGCTCGCCTGGTGTTCATCAATAGCATCAACCATTTGGGTGGCTCCACCGTGGCAATGGCCTGTATCGCCACCGAAGTGGTCGGGCTGGCCATGCTGTGGCTAGCGCCCTCGACGGTGTTTACCCTGGCGGGCGCGGCACTGGCCGGGTTGGGGTTGTCGCTGGTCTATCCAGCCTTGGGCGTGCTGGCCATCCACAAGGTGCCCGGCACCAGCCGGGGCGCAGGCCTGAGTGCGTTCGCTGTCTTCTTCGATTTGGCCTTGGCGATCGCCGGGCCGGTGATGGGCGCGGTGGCTGCCGGATTTGGCTATGGCTCGATCTTCGCTTTGGCGGCCGGCCTCTCCCTGATCGCCCTGGGGCTCACCGCGTGGCTGTCGCGACAGGATCAGTGATCGGCGGTCTGCAGGCCGGCGCGTGAAGGCCGACCCAGGGTGTGAGTGAAGAACTTGCCCGCCTCGTGAATAAGGTCGCGGTGGATACCTTCGCGGTCCACGCCGTCGGCATCGGTGCACAGCGCCGGCGAGGCGCTGCGCTGTTCGTCCGTGCACGGGGCCATGAACACGAAGTGACCGGCGCCGGGCAGCAGGCGGTAGTCGGTGTTGCCCGGCAGCTTGCGCGCCAGCGCTTCGGCATTCTTGTCGATGGCCACAAGCTGGTCATTGTCGCCGCTGTAGATCAGCGTAGGCAGATGGACTTCGGCCAGGGTCTGGCGGCCGAACATCAGGCTTAACGGCGCCATCAGCAGCAGTGCACGCACCCTTGGGTCGGCTTCGGGCGTCAGGTCATCACGATCGGCTTCCAGTTCCCCGCGGGTCTGGCAGGCATCGGCGTCGTAGGGTCGCTCTTCGCAGTATTTGCGCAGGCGCTGCAGGTCAGGTCGTGCACCGGACAGAATCAAGGCCGTTTCGCCCCCGGCCGAATAACCGATCACACCGACCGCATGGGTGTTCACGAAAGGCGACAGCATCGAATCACCCAGCGCTGCAGTAATGGCTTGGGAGATCTGTAGCGGCCGTCCGTAGAGATTGCTGAGTTTGCCCAACCGGCTGTGATCCTGGGCATTGTCGCCCGGGTGTACGACCGCTACCACGACGAAGCCCTTGCGGGTCAGCGCGGTGATCAGGTCGTGC
Organism: Pseudomonas sp. UBA6276; assembly: GCF_002438365.1. Taxonomy (NCBI): domain Bacteria; kingdom Pseudomonadati; phylum Pseudomonadota; class Gammaproteobacteria; order Pseudomonadales; family Pseudomonadaceae; genus Pseudomonas; species Pseudomonas sp. UBA6276. Next base: position 19,606 of record NZ_DJUS01000043.1, on the reverse strand, counting down.
AGCGCCAGCGGCGTGCCGGTATTGCCGTGGGACAGCATCAACAGCGGGAACCGACCGATGGCGACTGCTGCGTCCTGCTGCGCGTCGATGCTGTAGCCGCCCAGACGCGCCGGATGTGTGCGGTCCTGGGTCGGATAGAAGGCATAGGCGTGCATCGGCTGATCGTCGAGTGGGTCGTTGAAGGTCAGCAGGTGATAGCCCACCTTCCAGCGGGCGTGAGGATTCGCTTGAGCCTGCACCGAAAGCAGGCTCAACAGCAGCAGAGAAACGATTACTGCACAACGACGGACCATCGCGGCGCTCTTCCTTGGCAAAACCTCGGGGGTAGGTTCTGACACAGCATAGGATGGGCCAAGTCACACCCCGGTTCCGTGAAATATTGTACAGACGGGCGCGCGACCCTCGCCGAGCTGAACCCTGACGGTGCCGGTCACTCTATGAAGTGCCCTGTGTGGCCAGATCGTTCGATCCAGGGCCGCACTTTTCTCACTGAAAAGGACTCCAGCATGAGCACCCGCTCGCTCTTCTCGCCACGCCGCACCGCGCGCACTCCAGTGCTGTGCCTGGCCGCCCTGGCCATGGCCGGATGCGCCGGCAACAACAGCGCATCCAAGGTGGACGCGCCCGGCGCCCCGACCACGGCCCTGACCAAAACCCTCGACGCGGGCGCCAATGCGCTGCAGTCACGTCCGCCGATCAACGAGTTGAACGCCTATCTGGACGGCTTTCATTTCTACAACGGACACCCCGGCGCGCAGATGGAAGCCCATCACTACTGCGCGATCCTCAACGAGGAAGTCATCCAGTGCGTCATTTATGACGGCAACGTCAAGGACGCCAAGCTGATGGGCGTTGAATACATCATCAGTGCCCGGCTTTTTGCTCAACTGCCCAAGGCCGAAAAAGCGTTATGGCACAGCCACGTTCACGAAGTGAAGTCTGGCCAGCTGATCGCGCCCGGCATCCCCGCGCCTGCCGAGCATGCCCTGATGGACAAGCTGGTGAACACCTACGGCAAGACCTGGCACACCTGGCACACCGATCTGGACAAGCAGCTGCCGTTGGGCGTGCCGCAACTGATGATGGGCTTCACAGGCGATGGACAGGTCGACCCGGCGTTGGTACGCGAGCGGGACAAGCGTTTCGGCATCGACAGCGCGGAGAAGAAACGGCAGCGTGCCGACATTCCAACACCCCAGATCGACCCCGGTGCAGACGCATGGAGCAAAGGCCAGATCATCCAGATCCAGGACCCGACCGGCAGTCGACACGCCCATTGAGGCGAAAACGGCACCACCGACCGATCCGGTTGAACTTGCCGAGCACGGTGACCCTCCCCTGTAGGACCTACCTTGATCAATGAGCCTACACATGGAAACGTCGATTTTCTGGACCGCCGCAGCGGTCATCGTGTTACTGCTCGATCTGTGGGCGCTGGCCAGCGTCTGGAAAAGCACCAAGAGTTCCGGCACGAAGATTGGCTGGACCGTACTGATTTTCATCTTTCCGCTGGTCGGGCTCGCCATCTGGGGCTTCGCCGGACCACGGGGCGTCGCCATTGCCCCGACGTCCGACGAGCACAGCAAGGGCTGAATGGCCACGCGCCACGTGCAATCCAGCGATGGATGCACATCCGATGAAACTGCTGCGTTCCGGCGGCAGTCACACTTTCACGGCCTGCAACGCTCAGTCCGCTTCATACCCTACACAAGGAATTGACCATGAAATCCAAATTCTACGCCGCTGCCCTCGCCCTTTCCGTCTCGCTCGCCAGCCATGGCGCCTTCGCCGCCTCCGATGATTTCGTCGAGGACGCCTCCGCCAAAGGCGTTGCCGAAGTCGAAGCAGGCAAGCTGGCGCTGGAAAAAGGCACCGCTGCGGACGTGAAAACCTTCGCCGACATGATGGTCAAGGATCACACTGCCGCCAACCAGAAGCTCAAGGCACTGGCTGACAAGAAGAACATCGATGTCTCGGACGATGCTGAGTTGCTGGACAAGGCCAAGGCGATGATTCTGGAACTGCGCTCGGCCAAGTCGTTCGACCAGGCCTATGCCAACAACCAGGTCAAGGCGCATGAAGCGACCATCGAGATTTTCGAAGACGAAATCAAGAACGGTGAAGACGCAGAGCTCAAAGCATTCGCCACCGAGACTCTGCCCAAGCTGAAAGCCCACCTGGTAGAGGCCAAGAAGCTGGCCGCTGCCCACGGTGGTTCCGCTGCGCACTAAGTGCTCAGCCAAAGCGCGCAACACCCGATGCCCCCGCACACTGTGCGGGGGCATTTTTCATGGGGAAAGGCTTGAGGCCAGGGTCAGAACGTAAGGCCCAGGTGCTGCCCGGCAAAGATGACCTGATCGAACCAGAACGCCTGGTGCAGCGCAACGATCAGCCAGAACACCAGTTGATAGGAAACCTTGCGCGTCTTGTGCCGGAACAGTTGCTGGGCGATGAGTGCGCCTGGCCAGCCGCCCAGCAGTTCGGCGCCGTGCAACAGTTTTTCCGGGGTGCGCTGGCCCTGCCCCTGGGCCTGGCGCTTGTCGTGCCAGTACAAGCCCACCGTCAGCAGGCTCATCAGTGCATAGACCGCCAGCCCCGACGGGTGCCCGGCCATCGCCAAACGCAACACGCCGAGAAAAGGCAGCAAGCACAGTACGAAGAACACCGTGACTTTCAACGCCAGGAACTGTACCGGGCGTTGCTGCCCACTGCGCGGTCGCGCAGACGCCCGATCGGGCGCCGCATCAGCCTTGCGCACTGGACCAATCGATCCAGCCGAACTGCCAGGTCGCCAGGATGATCAGGCCGAAGGCAATGCGGTACCAGGCGAACACGGCGTAGCTGTGGGTGGCGATGAACTTGAGCAGGCCGCGCACCGCGATCATGGCGAAGATGAACGACACCACGAAGCCCAGCGCGAACACCGGGAAGTCGGCCGGCTGAAACAGGTGATGAAACTTGTAGCCCGAGTACACCGCGGCACCGACCATGGTCGGCATGGCCAGGAAGAACGAGAACTCGGTGGCGGTCTTGCGCGACAGACCGAACAGCAGACCGCCGATGATGGTCGAGCCCGAGCGCGAGGTCCCTGGAATCATCGCCAGACACTGTGCGAAACCGACCTTGAGGGCATCGCTCCAGCGCATGTCGTCGACGTGGTGCACACGCACGGCATGTTCGCGCTTCTCGGCCCAGAGCATGATGAAACCACCCAGTACCAGAGCGACCGCCACGGTGATGGGGTTGAATAGGTATTCGTGGATCTTGTCGGCGAAAATCACCCCCAGCACGACCGCCGGCAGAAAGCCGATGAACAGGTTCAGGGTAAAGCGCTGGGCGTTGCGTTGAGTCGGCAAGCCAGTGATCACTTCGAGGATCTTGCGACGGAATTCCCATACCACCGCCAATATCGCACCCAGCTGGATGATGATATTGAAGGCCATGGCCCGTTCGCCGCCGAAACCGATCAGGTCGGCCACGATGATCTGGTGGCCGGTGCTGGAAATGGGCAGGAACTCGGTCAAGCCTTCCACGATGCCTAGAATCAGCGCCTGCATGGCGGTCCAAAAATCCATCATTCCCCCAATTGGACCCGCGCCTGGCGTGGTCCTGTCTGTTTAATAGAACTCATTGCCGTCGGGCCCCGCGATGCTAACAGAGCAGCTTGTGCAAATCCGCACGCGAGCGTCGGTGAGTGTTGGTTGAGTTGAAGTTTCATCTTTGCAGCGGGTGTATCGCGCAAGACGCGCGCAGTATCGGCGGCGCAGGTTACAATCCCGACTTTGCATGCATCGCATGCACCTGCCTGAGATTGTCCATGTCGCCTTTGGAATTGTTCGCCGCCACGCTGGGCGTGATCGCGGTGTGGTTGACCGTGAAGCAGAATTGGCTGTGCTGGCCGATCGGCCTGGTCATGGTGCTGATCTATTCGTACGTGTTCTACGACTACAAGCTGTACTCCAACATGCTGTTGCAGGTGGTGTACGCCGGCGTCCAGGTGTACGGCTGGTGGCAGTGGACCCGTGGCGATGGGACCGCCGTGGGCCCAGCGGTGACCCGCTTGGCGCCCAGACCTCTGCTGGGTGGGCTGGCCATCGGCTTGGTGGCGGGCCTGGCCCTGGGCGCGGCGATGGCTACCTGGAGCGATGCCAGCCAGCCGTGGCTGGACGCGTTGCTCACCGGCTTCAGCCTGGTGGCGCAGTGGTGGATGGCCAACAAGCGCGTGCAATGCTGGCCGCTGTGGATCGTGCTGGATGCCATTTTCGTCGGTCTGTTCGTCCATCAGGGCCTGTACCTGACGGCTGCACTGTATGGCCTGTTCCTGATGCTGGCCGTTCACGGCTGGCACCAGTGGCGCAACAGCGAAGCGGTGTCGCGATGAAAGTGGTTGTGCTGTGCGGGCCGGAGTCGTCGGGCAAGAGCTGGCTGGCCGAACGCATGCGCGTGCGTTTGGGCGCCGTGGTCGTGGGCGAATACGTGCGGCATTTCATCGACCGAGAGCAGCGCGACACCTGCTATGCCGACATCGACACCATCGCCCGTGGTCAGCTGGCCTGGGAGGATGCCGCTCGCCGCAGCCAGCCCGCACTGTTGCTGCTCGACACGCACCTGCTGAGCAACCTGCTGTGGAGCCGCACCCTCTTCGACGACTGCCCGGCGTGGCTTGAGCCAGCGCTGCTGGAGCGCCACTACGATGCCCACCTGTTGCTCTCGCCCGAAGGCGTCGAATGGTCCGCGGACGGCCAGCGCTGCCAGCCTGACCTGGCTCAACGGCAAACCTTTTTTCGGCAAAGCCAGGCGTGGCTGCAGGCCCACGCGCTGCCCTGCACCGTCATCAGCGGTGACTGGCAGGCGCGCGAAGCGCAGGTGCTGGCGAGCATTCGACATGTTCTGGATCAACCCTAGCGTGCAATCAGCGCATGTGATGTTTGTGCAGCAGGCGGTAGAGCGTCGGGCGTGAAACGCCGAGCACCCTGGCCGCCGTGCTCAGGTTGCCGCCGTGGCGCAGCAGCACATCGCCCAGCGCCTGACGCTCGGCCCGGTGCTTGTAGTCGTTCAGCGTGCCCATCGGCGCGGTGACCAGGGTTTCGATACCCAGCCCCAGGTCGATGGCTTCGATCTGATTGCCGGGGGCCAGCGCCTGCGCCTGGCGAATCCGGTTCGCCAGCTCGCGGACGTTGCCCGGCCAGTCGTGCTCACCCATGGCAATAAGCGCCTCTTGACTGAAGGGACGATGACGTCGGCCGTTCTCGCGGCTGTAGCGTTGCGCGAAATGGTTGGCCAGCATGGCCAGGTCGCCATAGCGTTCGCGCAAGGGCACCGCGACGATCTCCAGCACGTTGAGTCGATAGTAGAGGTCTTCGCGCAGCTGTCCCCGGCTCATGGCCAGCGTCAGATCGGTGTCGCTGGTGGCCAGCACCCGAACGTCCACTTCACCTGCAGCCTTGCGCTGGAGAAAGCGCAGCAGTTGCTCCTGAACGTCCAGCGGCAAGTCCTGCACCTGTTGCAGCAGCAAGGTTCCGCGATCGGCAGCCTGCAGCACGCTGCCGGACAGCGGATGCACATTGCTCTGCCCGCAGCCGGGCGCGAACAACGGCGTCTGGCCCGGACGATGGGTGCGAGCCTGGCAGTCGAACACGATGAATGGCTGCTGCCTACGCGGGGACTGCTGGTGCAGCGCACGCGCAATCAGCTGCTTGCCGGTGCCCGCCTCGCCGTGGATCAGAACCGGGGAGTCGGTGGCGGCGAATTTGCTGATGAGCTTGTACAGGTCGCGCATGGGCTGACTATCGCCCAACAGTCCGCAAGGCTCGCAGGGGTAGGCATTCGAATTCACAGGCATGGCCTTTCCTTGCATGGACGTGCTCGGGAAAATACATCAAAAACAGCGGGTTGCAACTTACGTCAAAATGGTAACGGAAAATTGACGTTTAACCCCCGCCAAGGCTTCAGCACGGACCCTTGACGCCAGATAGGGGCGTCAGCCGTACGTCTCGCGGACAGCCAGCGGCGCCGGTGTACAATCGCCGCTTTTGGTCAGGCAAGGGATTGGAAATGCAGGCGTTCGATTGGCATCGTGTGCTGCTGGGTGAAGTCAACATGGGCTTTCTCGGCGAGGTGGTCGCCCGCACGCTGATGGCCTATGTGGTGGTCTTCCTGTTCCTCAAGATCGCCGGGCGACGGGGGGTGCGCCAGCTTTCGCTGTTCGAGCTGGTGGTGATCCTGACGCTGGGCTCGGCGGCAGGCGACGTGACCTTCTATGAAGACGTGCCCATCCTGCCAGTACTGGTGGTGTTCGTGGCGATGATCATCTTCTATCGCCTGACCACCTTTCTGACCGAACGCAGCGGTCGCTTCGGCGAATGGCTGGAAGGCAAACCGTTTTTGATCATTCGCGACGGCGTGTTCGAACTCAAGGCGCTGCAGAGCGGCAACATCACCCACGCCGAGTTCCTGATGGAACTGCGCCTGCGCGGCGTCGAGCACCTGGGGCAGGTGCGCCTGGGCATTCTGGAGGTCAATGGCGATGTCAGCCTGTACTTCCACGAGCGCGAAGACGTCAAGCCGGGGCTGTCGATCCTGCCGCCCGAGCATCGTGTGTCGCTGACCAAGGTCGACCGTGAAGACCTGTATGCCTGCGAATACTGCGGTCACCTGGAAACCCTGCGCGATCAGCAGGCACTGCCCTGCCCTCGCTGTGACAATCCTGTATGGAGCAAGGCCCTGAGCAACCCCCGGGCCAGCTGAGGCTAGGCCCGTGGCAGATCTTCCAGATGCCGGTACTCGGCGTTCAACGCCGATGCCAGGGTGCGGGCCCGACCCAACCGGATCGGCCCCCGCTCCATGTCCACCAGCAACGCCGGGCAAGCCAGTGGCGCCACGCCGTCCAGCGACTTGAGGCGCCCGTCGGTGAACACCAGGCAGCGCTGGGCTTCCTCGGGATAGCGTCGCCCGCGTTGCTCCAGCCAGTCACGGGCCTGATCCAGCGCCGCCAGCAGCGGCGTGCCGCCACCGGCGCCCAGCTCGGCGAGCCAGGGTTGCAGGGCTGCCGAGGCTTTCAGGCCGTGGCATTGCCAGATCGGTCCGCTGCCACTGGCGGTCAACAACGCCAGTCGTGCGCGCTGCCGGTAGGCATCGTCGAAGACCTGCGCCAGGACACCCTTGGCCTCGGCCAAAGCGCCGTGCCGGCGGGTCGAGGCAGAGGCGTCGACCACCACCAGCCACAGTTGCTGCGCCGCGCTGCGACGTTGCTGCCAGCGCAGGTCATCGCGCTGGCGCGGTCGGCCTTGCAGCAGCGTGGCCGGCCAGTCCACCGTACCGGCCGATGCCGCGCGCGCCGCACCCTGTCGCCCTTGTTCGAGGTGGCCCTTGCCAGGCCGAGCATCCGCCGGGCGCGGACGGATGCTCAGGGCTTTTTTGGCCAGCTCGGTACGCTGCGGCGTTCACCTACCGGAACGGCCTGGGCAGGCATGTTGCCCCACTGGCCCTGGCCCGGATCGGAAGGTTGCGCGGCGCTCGCAGCGGGCGGCGGCGGCGCTGGCTGCGACTCCGGCTGGCGCGGGGCCTGGCGGCGATGGCGCAGGGCGAACTCGGCCACTGCTTCGACGTCCTCGTCGAGAATCTGCTCCGCCCCCCGCCAGGCGGCGTGGGCTCTTGCTGCGCGCAGCCAGACCAGGTCGGCACGCAAGCCATCCACGCCCTCGGCGAAACAACGGGTGGTGATGGCTTCCAGCGCCTGATCGCACAGCGGGATCGATTCGAGGCGTTCCCGCGCCTGCTGGCAGCGCAGCCGCAGCGCTGACTGGGCTGGGGCCCATTGCTCACAGAAGCCTTGAGGGTCGCTGTCGAAGGCCAGGCGACGGCGGATGATCTGGCCACGTTCGGCGGGCGCCGGCTGGCCGTCCAGGGCGATGTTCAAACCGAATCGGTCGAGCAACTGCGGGCGCAACTCCCCTTCCTCCGGGTTCATGGTGCCGATGAGCACGAATCGCGCGGGATGAGCATGGGAAATACCGTCACGTTCGATGCGGTTGACGCCACTGGCGGCAACGTCCAGCAGCAGGTCGACCAGATGGTCGGCGAGCAGGTTGACCTCATCGACGTACAGCACGCCGCCGTCGGCCTTTGCCAGCACACCGGGCGAAAAGCGTGCACGGCCTTCACCCAAAGCGGCTTCCAGATCCAGCGTACCCACCAGGCGGTCTTCACTGGCACCCAGGGGCAATGTCACCAACTGACCATCGGCAAGCAGGTCGGCCAAGCCGCGCGCCAGCGTGCTCTTGGCCATGCCCCGCGGCCCTTCGATCAGCACCCCGCCGATGCGCGGGTCGATGGCGGCCAGGCACAGCGCCAGCTTCAGCGAATCGGCGGCCACCACGGCGGCCAGCGGAAAGTGCACGGTGTCGGTCATTGCAGGGTTCTCTTCAGGCATCTTCTTCGGTATCCAGCAGCAGGTCTTCCACGGCCTGGCGGTAGTCACCGGGCTCGGCCCACAGGCCACGTTGCTGAGCCTCGAGCAGGCGTTCGGCCATGTCGCGCAGGGCCGAAGGGTTGTGCTGCTGCAGGAAGCCACGGGTGTCCGGGTCGAGCAGGTAGGCGTCGGTGAGCAAGGCGTACTGATGGTCGTCGATCAGGTGGGTGGTGGCATCGAAGGCAAACAGGTTGTCGACCGTCGCAGCGAGTTCGAAGGCGCCTTTGTAGCCATGTCGCTTGACCCCTTCGATCCACTTGGGATTGGCCGCACGGGCGCGCACCACCCGATTCAGCTCTTCCTTCAGGGTGCGCACGCGTGGCACGTCGGGTTGGCTGTGGTCGCCGTGGTAGCTGGCCGTCGTCTGTCCGCTCAGGGTTTCCACGGCGGCGAGCATGCCGCCCTGGAACTGGTAGTAGTCGTTGGAATCGAGCAGGTCATGCTCGCGGTTGTCCTGGTTCTGCAGCACCGCCTGGACCTGACCCAGGCGCCGCGCGAACGGCGCGCGTGCGGCGGTGCCTTCGTCATCCGCGCCATAGGCATAGGCACCCCAGTTCAGGTAAGCCTCGGCGAGGTCCTCGCGGGTCTGCCACAGGCGGCCGTCGATGGCACCCTGCACACCAGCGCCGTAGGCGCCCGGCTTGGCGCCGAAGATGCGCCAGCCCGCCTCGCGGGCGGCCTGCTCGGCCGAGACACCCTCGGCCAGCAACTGAGCCTGTTCGCTGCGAACCTTGGCCGCCAGGGGGTTGAGGTCGTCGGGCTCGTCCAGCGCAGCCACTGCCTGCACCGCTGCATCGAACAGGCGCAGCAGATTGGCGAAGGCATCGCGGAAGAAGCCGGACACCCGCAGGGTCACGTCCACCCGCGGGCGGTCGAGCAGGCTGAGCGGCAGAATCTCGAAATCGTCCACGCGCTGACTGCCGGTGGCCCACACCGGCCGCACGCCCATCAGGGCCATGGCCTGAGCGATGTCGTCGCCACCGGTGCGCATGGTTGCCGTGCCCCACACCGACAGGCCCAGCTGACGCAGGTGGTCGCCATGGTCCTGCAGGTGCCGCTCCAGGATCAGGTTGGCCGAGGCGAAGCCGATCCGCCAGGCGGTGGTGGTCGGCAGGTTGCGCACGTCCACGGAAAAGAAGTTGCGCCCCGTGGGCAACACGTCGAGACGGCCACGGCTGGGCGCCCCGCTCGGCCCGGCTGGCACGAAGCGGCCTGCCAGGGCGGCGAGCAGCCCGTGCATCTCGGCCGGCCCGCAGGCATCCAGGCGCGGCGCCACGGTGTCGCGCAGGTGACCGAGAATGAGCTGCACGTCATCGAAGCCATCACCCAGCTCGAGCGGGCCGTCCAGCGCGCGTTCGATCAACAGTGCGGCGTACAGCTCGAGCCGTTCGCGGCTGTCGCCGGCGCTGCGCCACGGTTCGGCGGTCAGCTCGGCCAAGGCTGCGGGCCGCGGCCCGCTCCAAGGGGCGCCGAGATCGCAGTCGAGCGGGTCGAAGCCCAGCGCGAAGGCCTTGGCCAAGGCGCGCAGCAGGCTGGCCTGAGCGCCCTGGCCGTTGCCGCGTGGGATGCGCAGCAATGCCAGCAGGGTATCGGCGCGCAGACGGCCCTGGGGCGACTCGCCGAACACGTGCAGACCGTCGCGAATCTGCGACTCCTTCAGATCGCACAGGAAGGTGTCCAGGCGCGGCAGCCAATCCGCCGGCTCGGCCCCTTCGGCCATCTGCAGCTCGTGGTCTATGCGGGTCTCGCGCACCAACGCCAGAATGTCCTTCTCCAACGCCTGGGCGCGGCGCGGATCGAGCATCTGCGCGTCGTAGTATTCGTCGGCCAGCAGTTCCAGGTCGCGCAGCGGTCCGTAGGTTTCGGCGCGGGTCAGCGGTGGCATCAGGTGGTCGATGATCACCGCCTGGGTGCGGCGCTTGGCCTGGGCGCCCTCGCCCGGATCGTTGACGATGAACGGATAGATGTTGGGCATCGGCCCCAGTATCGCGTCGGGCCAGCACTGTTCGGAGAGGCCCACACCCTTGCCCGGCAACCACTCCAGGTTGCCGTGCTTGCCGACATGGATCAGCGCATCGGCGCCGTAGGTGTGGCGCAGCCAGAAATAGAACGCCAGGTAGCCATGGGGCGGCACCAGGTCGGGGTCGTGATAGACCGCGCTGACGTCCACCTGGTAGCCACGGGCCGGTTGGATGCCGACGAAGGTCAGGCCCATGCGCAGACCGGCGATCATCATCCGGCCATTGCGGAACATCGGATCGGCTGCCGGCTCGCCCCAGCGTTCGCGGACGGCGGCCTGATTGGCTTCGGGCAGCAAGGCGAACGCGGCCAGGTAATCGTCCAGCGCCATGCTCTGGGCACAGGGGCGCAGGTCCAGCTGTTCCAGGTCGTTGGTCACGCCACCGAGCAAGGCGTGGATCAAGGCCGTGCCGCTGTCGGGCAGATCGGCGACCGGGTAACCCTGCTGCTGCATTGCGCGCAGGATGTTCAGCGCCGCCGCCGGGGTATCCAGGCCGACGCCGTTACCGATGCGCCCATCGCGGGTCGGGTAGTTCGCCAGCACCAGGGCGACGCGCTTGTCGGCATTGGGCAGGCGCGCCAGGGCGGCCCACTTGCGCGCCAGTTCGGCGACGAAATCCATGCGCTCGACATTGGCGCGGTAGCACACCACGTCGCTCTGGCTGCGCTCGTTGTGCCAGGCCAGGTCCTTGAAGCTGATGGCGCGACTGATGATGCGCCCGTCCAGCTCCGGCAAGGCGATGTGCATGGCCAGGTCGCGCGCACCCAGGCCTTGGGCGTTGGCCTGCCACAGCGCCTGGTTGTCCTGGGCGCAGATGGCCTGGATCACCGGAATGTCACGGCGAAACGGGCGCAGGTGCGGGGTTTCGGGGCTGGACTGGGCGAAGCCGGTGGTGTTGAGGATGATCGCGGCATCCACTTCGTCCATCCACGCCTGGACCTGCTCAAGGCACGCCGCTTCCTTGAGGCTGGCCACGGCGATCGGCAACGGGTTGAGCCCGGCCGCCTGCAGCCTGGCACAGAAGGTGTCGACGAAACCGGTGTTGGCCGCCTGCAGGTGGGAGCGATAGAACAGCAACGGCACTACAGGCCAGTGCGCTTGCCACTGCGCCTGCCAGTGAGCCAGATCGGCGGTTGGTTGCGCCGGATGGTAGATGACCGTGCGTGGCAGGGCCTGAGGCGCCTCGCAGGGTTCGGCGCGTCCGAACCAGGTATTACCGAGGTAGCCGAACAGGTTGCGCGCGTTCTCCATGCCGCCCTGGCGCAGGTACTGCCACAGGCGGTCGGCCTGCTCGGCAGGCACCGTACAGCGCTCGGCCAGTTCGGGATCGGGGCGATCGCAACCCGGTACCAGGATCACCTGCACGCCCTGCTCGGCCAGTTGCATCAACTGCTCGACGCCGTAGCGCCAGTAGCCGATGCCGCCGTGCAGGGAAATCAGGATGACCTTGGCGTGGCGCAGCACCTGGTCGACGTAGAGGTCGACCGAGGCATGGTTCTGCACCTGCATGGGGTTGGCCAGGCGCAGGCTGGGGTAGTCCGTCGGCAGATGCTCGCTGGCCTCGGCGAGCAGCGCCAGGTGCGAATCACCGCTGCAGAGAATCACCAGTTCGGCAGGCGTCTGGCCGAGGTCGGCGATGCTGTCGTCCGGCACGAAGCCGCCCGGCTGGGTTCTCAGCAGGTGCATGGGTCAGGCTTCCAGAGCCGCGCGCAGTTGCGCTTGCAGCGGCTGCGCGTCGAGGTCCTGGCCGATCAATACCAGGCGCGTGCTGCGTGCTTCGTCAGTGGCCCAGGCGCGATCGAAGTGCTTGTCGAAACGCGTACCCACGCCCTGGATCAGCAGGCGCATCGGTTTGCCCGGAATCGCCGCAAAGCCCTTGACCCGCAGGATGCCGTGTTGAACCACGGCGGCGTTGAGCGCCTGTAGCAGCTTGGCCTCCTCGGCCTGGGGCAGCTCGATGGAGATCGAGTCGAAGGCGTCGTGGTCATGATCGTCGTGATCGTCACCTTCGTGATGGTCATGATGGGTCTTGCGTGCGTCGATGTGCTGCTCCGACTCGGCGCCCAGGCCCAGCAGCACCGCCAGAGGCAAGCGACCGCTGCTGGCTTCGACCACCTTGACCGCGGCCGGCAGTTCTTCGGCCACCTCGGCGCGCACGGCGGCCAGGGTCTGGGCATCGATCAGGTCGGCCTTGTTGAGGATTACCAGGTCGGCGCTGGCCAATTGGTCGGAGAACAGCTCGTGCAGCGGCGACTCGTGGTCCAGGTTGGGATCGAGCTTGCGCTGGGCGTCGACCTGGTCGGGGAATGCAGCAAAGGTACCGGCCGCCACTGCCGGGCTGTCGACCACGGTGATCACCGCATCGACCGTGCAGGCGCTGCGGATTTCCGGCCACTGGAAGGCCTGGACCAGCGGCTTGGGCAAGGCCAGCCCGCTGGTTTCGATGAGAATGTGGTCAAGGTCGGCGCGGCGAGCGACCAGCTCGCGCATGACCGGGAAGAATTCTTCCTGAACCGTGCAACACAGGCAGCCGTTGGCCAGCTCGTAGACGCGGCCGTTCGCTTCCTCTTCGCTGCAGCCGATGGTGCACTGCTTGAGGATCTCGCCGTCGATGCCCAGCTCGCCGAATTCGTTGACGATCACGGCAATGCGCCGGCCCTGGGCGTTGTCGAGCATGTGCCGCAGCAAGGTGGTTTTGCCCGAGCCGAGGAAGCCGGTGACGATGGTGACAGGTAGTTTGGACAGCGTTTTCATCGGGTCGCCCTGATTGCACGGCAGGGCACGAGACGAGCGCCGTTACGGCAGGCGCCGGCATTCGTCACCGGATCACCCCGCCCGGTTGAATAGGAAAGAACGGCGAGGCAGGTCTCCTGGCTCGTGATGCCGGCCCTGCGGGCCGAGGCTGCAGCGCCTTCCCGCGAATGGTCGCAGTGGCCTTGGCGCAGCCTTCATCACTTACAGTTGCGGGGGCAGCCGCGGCTTGGACCGCGTTCCCGTCTTAGCTCTGCCGGGCAGAGAACCTCGAACGCGCAAGGCTAACACAGGGCACGGGATGTGTCAGTGACGCGGCTCAGACCCGATAGCGCACGTGCGGTCGACCGTCGGCCAGACTGACTTCGGCGTGCACGCCGTAGACCTCGGCGATCAGGCCCTCGGTCAGGACCTGGGCCGGTGCGCCGCTGGCCACCAGGCGCCCGTCCTTGAGGACCACCAGCACGTCACAGAACATGGCTGCCAGGTTCAGGTCGTGGATCGCCATCACGCAGGTCAGCGGTAGGTCCTGGATCAGGTGCAACAGTTCGAGTTGATGCTGGATATCGAGGTGGTTGGTTGGCTCGTCGAGCAGCAGTTCGCTGGGCTGCTGGGCCAGGGCGCGGGCGATCTGCACCCGCTGCCGTTCGCCACCGGACAAGGTGTGCCAGCGCCGCTGCGCGTGGCCGCCCAGGTTGACCTGAGCCAGTGCCTGGGCAATGGCCCGATCGTCTTCGCGCAGCCACGGTGCGAACGGCGAGCGATGGGGCGTACGACCCAGGCGCACGACCTCCTCCACGCGAATGTCCACCTCGGTGCTGGCATGCTGCTCCACCATCGCCACTTGCCGGGCGATGGTGCGCCGCGCCAGGTCGGCCAGGGGCTGATCGTCGAGGCTGACCTGGCCCTGGCTGGGGCGGTCCAGCCCGGCCAGCAGGCGCAGCAGCGACGACTTGCCCGAGCCGTTCGGGCCGATCAGCCCGACCAGGCTGCCAGGGGTGATGGCCAGGCTGACGTCGTCGAGAATCAGCAGCCCACCGGCCTTCCAGCTGACGTGGTGCAGTTGCAGGCTCATGCTCGACGCCTCGCCCGGTACAGGATCAAGGCAAACGCCGGGGCGCCGACCAAGGCCGTGACCACGCCGATGGGCAATACCTGGCCTGGCACGATGATGCGCGCGACGATGTCGGCCAGCACCATGAAATTGGCGCCGATCAGCACCGAGGCGAGCAACAGCCGAACATGGCTCGGACCCACCAGAAAGCGGGCAATGTGCGGTACTACCAGACCGACGAAGCCCACCGCACCGACGATGCTGACCAGGGTAGCGGTGATCAGCGCGGTGGTTGCAAACAACACCAGCCGCACCGCCACCACGGGCACGCCCAGGGTGGCGGCGGCGTCTTCACCGAACACGAAGGCATCCAGCGCTCGGGCAAAGTACAAGCACACCAGCAAACCTGCACCCACTACCGCCGCAGCCAGGCCAACATCGGGCCAGCGCACCCCGCCCAGGCTGCCGAGCAACCAGAACATCACGCTGCGGGCCTGTTCGGCATTGGCCGAGGTCGAAACGATATACGCGGTCAGTGCATTGAACAGCTGCGATCCGGCCACCCCGGCGAGAATCACCTGGGCCGGACCGCTGCGGGCGCCCGCAGCCAGCAGCAGCACCAAGCCGAACGCCAGTGCGGCGCCGAGAAAAGCGCCCAGGGAAATACCGATCACGCCGCCGCCCAGGCCCAGCAGCATGATCATCACTGCGCCGGTCGATGCGCCGGCAGAGATGCCCAGCACATAGGGTTCGGCCAGCACGTTGCGCAACAGCGCCTGCAGCACTGCGCCACAGATCGCCAGACCGGCACCACAACAGGCGGCCACCAGGGCGCGGCTCAGGCGGTACTCCCAGATGATTCCCTGGACGATACGCGGCACCGCATGGTCGCCCAGACCGAGGCCGTTGAGCAGTGCCTTGCCGACCGTGCCCAGGTCGATACCCATCTCCCCTACCGATACCGCCAGGGCGATCGATACGCTCAGCGTGGCCAGGGCCAGCACAGCCAGCAGGCAGCGCCAGATCCAGCCATCTTCACGGGCCAGGCGCTGGATCAAGGGGCGGCCCGTGTACGCTCGAGGCCCGCCGCGATGTCTTCCACCGCGCGCACCACATCCATGGACGGATTCAGCGACTGGGCATCGACGACGATGATGCGGTCGTTGCGTACCGCATCCAGCTCACGGGTCACCGGGTCGCTGCGCAGGAAGGCCAGCTTCTTCTCGACATCGTCGGCCGGATACAGTCGACGTTGCATGCGGGCGACGACGATCACGTCGGGATTGCTGGCGGCGATGCTTTCCCAGCTCACGCCAGGCCACTCCTCGTCGCTGTCGACGATGTTGCGCAAACCCAGCAGACGATTGATGTAGCCCGGCGCGCCGTTCTTGCCGGCTACCCACGGGTCCCCTTCCAGGCGCGTGCTGGAGAACCAGTACACCACTGACAAGGGTTTCTGCCCGGTGCGCGCGGCGCGCTCGGTGGCGGCCTGGATGCGCGCCTGCAACTGGGCGGTCAAATGCTCACCGGCAGGCTCGACGTCGAAAATGGTTGCCAGCTCGCGAATTTCCTTGTTCACCAGGTCCATCGAGAACATCTGACTGCGACTGCCGTCGGCATTGGACGTAGCGGTAACCTGCTTGCCGTCGCAGTCGCTGGGCGATACGTACGACGGGATGCCGAGACTGGCCAGCTGCTCGGGCTTGGCGACTTCACCGTTGGGGCCGACATGGTAGGTGTACTGCGCGACCACGATGTCGGGCGCGGTATTGGCCACGGCTTCGAAGCTGGGCGCATTGTCGGCCAGGCGCGGCACCTTGGCATTGTCGGCGCGCAGGTGCTCGGGCAGCGGCCCGAACCAGACCCCGGTGCCGACCATGCGCGGTGCCAAGCCCAGTGACAACAGAATCTCCGTGCTCGCCTGACCCAGGCTGACCGCGCGCTGTGGCGCCGCCTGGATAGTCACCGGCGCTCCACAGTTGGGCAGGGTCAGGGGATAGTGGGTGGCGGCGAGGCTGGCACCGGCGGCGAACAGACCGACGACAGCGACGCTGGCGTGGGCAAAGACGGCAGAAAAACGCATGGCAACTCCTTGGATGGCGCGTCCAACAGGTTCAGGAAAATCCCAGGGGCAAGGTCTGGCTGACGACATGTAACATGCCGATCACAGTGGCGCGACCGCGCCGGATTCGAACCGGCTTCCTGCACTGGGCGAAGACAAACGGCGCTGACGGTAGGCGACCCGTCGGCAAAGATCAAATGGTTTAGCCCCGACCAGGGGGTGCAACCGCCTTGGCCGCCCTAGGGCGCGCCGTCGCTCGGCGGATCCGTGCGGTCCTGCTCGACCACATAACCGGTGTCGATGCTGACCACGACCGACATGCCGGGCCGCAGCCGTTGCGCTGCGGCCTGGTCCGGATCCACGGTGATGCGCACCGGAATCCGCTGGGCGATCTTGACGAAGTTGCCGGTGGCGTTGTCGGCCTGCAACAGGCTGAATTCCGAACCTGTCGCCGGCGATATGCGCTGCACGTGCCCGCGCAGTCGCAGGTGATTGAGCGCGTCCACGGTGAAGGTCACCGGCTGGCCGATGCGCACGTTGGCCATCTGGGTTTCCTTCATGTTGGCCACTACCCACAGCGTGTCGGGGACCAGCGCCATCAATTGCGCCCCGGAGTTGACGTAGGCGCCCAGACGCACGCCGATCTGTCCCAACTGGCCGTCGCGCGGCGCTACGATGCGGGTGTTGTCCAGATCGATGCGGGCCAGTTCCACGGCGGCCTCGGCGTTGGTCACGTTGGCTTCCAGCGAGTCGCGGTTGACGATCACCGTCTGCAGGTCTTCGCGCGCAATCGCCAGCGCGGCCTTGGCCTGCGCCACTGACGCCAGCGCCTGGGCATTGGCGGCTCGGGTCACATCCAGCTCGCGGCGCGACACCGAACCATCGCTGATCAGGTCCTGGTTGCGGCGCAGGTCCGCGGCGCCCTTGCGAGCCTGGGCTTCACTGTCGACGACCGCCGCCTGGCGCTGGGCGATAGTGGCTTCGGCACTGCGGCGCTGTTGCAGGTTGTTGGCCAGTGCGGTTTTCTGCACCTGCACCTGGGCCAGCGCCTGGTTCAAGCGTTGCCTATAGATGCGGTCGTCCAGACGCACCAACAGGTCGCCGGCTTTGACGAACTGGAAGTCCTGCACGGGCACTTCGTACACATAGCCCGCCAGTTGCGGCCCGATGATCGTCACCTGGCCCCGCACCAGCGCGTTCTCGGTGCTTTCGATGTGGCTGCTGAACGGTGGCAGCTGCCAGGCATACAGCACGATCGCCACACCCACCAGCGCCACGCTGGCGAAGATCAGGCTGGACAGTACCCGCACCCGTCGCGAGCGCGGTTCGGTGGCTGCCGGATTGGGCGGCGGAGTCTGGCCTTCGGGCGTGGCGGCGATGGCGTTGGTGGTCGTGGACGTCGGTTCGGTCATGAAGTGCTGGCGCCGCTGGTGGATACAGTAGGTGTCGCGGCGGTGGTGACCGCCCGGGTAGTGCTCATCAGCCACAGGCTGCGTACGAAGATCCACAGCATGGTCAGTACGGCAATGATGCAGATCAGCATGAAGACATCGTTATAGGCCATGACGTTCGCCTCGCGGGTGGCGGCGGTGGCCAGGGCGCGGGTGCCTAGAGTCGTGCGCAACGCGGGGTCGGCGATGCTCGCCATGTAGCTTGCGGCGGAGCCGCTGATGCGCGCTTGGACCAGCGGATCCAGCAACGTCAGGTGCTCGACGATCATGCTTGAGTGGTATTTCTCGCGCACGATCTGGAACGTACCCAGCAACGCCGCGCCGATCAATCCGCCGAGGTTGTTGCAGATACCGAAGAGAACCGAGAAGCTCACCAGGTTGCGCGGATTGGTCAGCACGTGGCGCATGCCCAGCACCATGGTCGGTCCCAGGAAAAACGTGCCGCCAAAACCCAGCAGGAACTGGCTCAGGTACATGTTGGCCGGACGCGTCAGGTTGCTGGAGAAACTGTCCATCGCCGAGCCCACGGCCATCAGGGCCAGGGCGATGATCAGCGGCATGAACAGATGCTCCGGGTTGATCGTCCAGGCGCTCACGGCCAGCCCGGCCACTGCGCCACAGAGCATCACCACATAAAGGGTACGCATCTGCTCCTGGCCCATGTTCAGCACCTGCAATAGCCCTACCGCGCCGGTGGACTGCTCCGACAGCACCATGCGCGTGAGAATCACCGCCAGGGCCAGGCGGATGGCGACGCCGCTGCCCAGCCAGCGGGTCATCAGCATCGGGTTGCTGCGATTGTGCTCCACGGCCAGCCCACCGAGGATCAGTACGATCGCCCCTGCCGACGCCCAGCCGATCCAGTCCGCCTCCAGCCACCAGTCGATCCGCCCCAGCGACAGCACGGCGCAGAGCAAGGCGATACCGGTCGCCAGGATGGCGAAAATCAGGAAATCCAGCGGTTCGAAGGTCTTGAAGCGGTCGCCCGGCGGCAGCTTGAGCAGGAACACGCAGCCCAGGGTCAGCAGCGCCATGCCCAGCTCGAACAGATACAGGCCGCGCCACTCGGCGATCTGCAGCAAGTCTTCGGAGAATACCCGAGCCAGTGGCAGCGCCAGTTGCGAGGTACCCAGGCCCAGCACCAGGGCCTTGAGCCGCCACTTGGCGGGAAAGGCCTGGATCATGTAGTACAGTCCCAGCGAACTCAGCGCCGCGCCGACCATGCCGTGTGCGGCCCGCACGGCGATGGCCGACGCGAGATCGTTGACGAACAGGTGGCCGAAGGTCACCAGGGCATAGAGCACCAGAAACAGTTCGGTGAAGGTGCGCAGCCCGAATTGCTGGCGAAACTTGACCAGCAGCAGGTTCATCGACACGTTGGTCATCACGTAGGCGGCCGGCAGCCAGGCCATCTCTGCGGCCGTGGCGCCGAGCGCGCCCTGCAGAAATTGCAGGTTCGCCACCACCAGTGAGTTGCCCAGGCCACCGGTCAGGGCCACCAGCAAGCCCACGATGCCGAACGCAAGGCGCTTGGGAGTCGAATGCAAGGGCGTCGAGGGCGAGCCCGGCAGGTTCGGCTTTTCGTGGGGCAGCCAGTCGCGGCTCGTGTAGCGGGACATGCGGTGGCCTTGGCAGGTGGCGAACGGAACGTTGGAAAGGGTGCGCTAGGGTCTGTGTGAAAAGTCTTGAGACGAAGGTCAGGCAAGGCGAAAACAGCCGAGGAAGCGGAGTTTACGGGTTGTAAATGAGCATTCCGAGGCTGTTTTCAACGCAGCATCACCGAGTATCAAGGCTTTTC
>NZ_DJUS01000009.1:0-6589 GCF_002438365.1 Pseudomonas sp. UBA6276 | reverse complement strand
GCTGGATGCAGAACCCGGTGGGCGCCGAGTTCAACTTCGTCACCATGCGCATGGAGCTCACCAGCTTCACCGACCTGCTGTTCAACCCGGTGGCCCAGGTCAAGTTCGTCCACACCGTGGCCGCCGGCTACGTCACCGGCGCGGTTTTCATCCTGGCGATCTCCAGCTGGTACCTGCTCAAGGGCCGCGACATCGCTTTTGCCCGGCGCTCGTTCGCCATCGCCGCCGCGTTCGGCATGGCGTCGATCCTCTCGGTGATCGTGCTGGGCGATGAGTCCGGCTACGAGATCGGCGACGTGCAGAAAACCAAATTGGCCGCCATCGAAGCCGAATGGGAAACCGAACCGGCACCGGCCGCCTTCACCTTGTTCGGCCTGCCCAACCAGGCTGAACAACGCACCGACTACGCGGTGAAGATCCCCTACGTCATGGGCATCATCGCCACCCGCTCGGTGGACAAGCAGGTCACCGGCATCAAGGACCTGGTGATCGAGCACCAGGCACGCATCCGCAATGGCATGCAGGCCTACGCACTGCTGGGGCAACTGCGTGGCGGCGACCTCAGCGAACAGACCCTGAGCGCCTTCAATCAGGTCAAGAAAGACCTGGGTTATGGCCTGCTGCTGAAGAAGTACACCGACACCGTGATCGACGCCAGCGACGCGCAGATCGAGGCCGCCGCGCTGGACTCGATTCCCGGTGTCGCGTCGATCTTCTGGACCTTCCGCCTCATGGTGCTCAGCGGCGTGCTGCTGCTGGGGCTGTTCATCTGCGCCTTCTGGGCCTCGATCCGCCGTAACGAAACACGCAAACCCAGGCTGCTCAAGTGGGCGCTGTTCAGTCTGCCGTTGCCGTGGGTCGCGACCCAGACCGGCTGGTACGTGGCCGAACACGGCCGCCAGCCTTGGTCGATCGGTGAAGTGCTGCCCACCCACCTGTCGGCGTCGAGTCTTTCCACGGGTGACGTCTGGGGATCGCTGCTGGCCCTGGCCGCGTTCTACACCGTGCTGCTGGTGATCGAGATGTACCTGATGATCAAGTTCACCCGGCAGGGCCCGAGCAGCCTGCATACCGGTCGCTATCACTTCGAGCGCGAGGCGGCGTTGCCTCACGGTCCGCTACAGGGAGCCATCTGATGTTCGATTACGAGAATCTCAAGTTGATCTGGTGGGTGTTGGTCGGCGTGCTGCTGATCGGCTTTGCCCTGACCGACGGGTTCGACCTGGGTGCCGCTGTGCTGATGCCCTTCGTCGGCCGCAATGACAACGAGCGCCGTGTGGTGATCAACACCATCGCACCGCACTGGGATGGCAATCAGGTCTGGCTGATCACCGCCGGTGGCGCCCTGTTCGCAGCCTGGCCACTGGTCTACGCCGCAGCTTTCTCCGGCCTTTACTGGGCCTTGCTGCTGGTGCTGTTCGCCCTGTTCGTGCGTCCGGTGGGCTTCGATTACCGCAGCAAGCTGGCCAACACGCGCTGGCGGCAGAGCTGGGATTGGGGCCTGTTCATCGGTGGTGTGGTCCCGGCCTTGGTGTTCGGCGTCGCCTTCGGCAACCTGCTGTTGGGCCTGCCGTTTCGTTTCGACGACACCTTGCGCTCCAGCTACCACGGCTCGTTCTGGCAACTGCTCAGCCCCTTCGGCGTGCTCGCCGGCGTGGTCAGCTTGAGCCTGCTGAGCCTGCACGGCGGGACCTGGCTGATGATGCGCACCGAAGGCGCGATCGCCGGACGCGCCCGGCAGGCTGCCATGGCCATGGCGGTACTGTTCGTGCTGGCCTTCGGCGCCGCCGGTGCCTGGCTGGCGACCGGTCATGTGCAAGGCCTGGTGATCAGTTCGAATCTGGACCCGCAACTGGCGCTCAACCCCTTGGCCAAGACGGTCGTCAGCGGCAACCCAGGCTGGATGGGCAATTACGTGCGCCATCCGCTGACGGCCATCGCGCCGGTGCTGGGCATGCTTGGCGGCGTGCTGGCGCTGTTGGCCGCCGCAGGCCGGCGCGCCTCGCTGGCCTTCGCCGGCAGCAGCCTGGCGATCGTCGGCACACTGTGCACCGCAGGCTTTGCGCTGTTCCCGTTCGTCATGCCCTCCAGCCTGGATCCGGCGTCGAGCCTGACCGTGTGGGACGCGGTGTCCAGTCACAAGACCCTGCTGATCATGCTGGTCGCCGCCGGCATCTTCGTGCCCTTGATCCTTGGCTACACCCTGTGGTGCTACCGCCGCATGTGGGGCCGAGTCACCACCGCTCAGATCGAGCAGAACGCGCACAGCCTTTACTGAAGGAGCCTGACTATGTGGTATTTCGCCTGGATTCTGGGAGTGCTGCTGGCGTGCAGCCTGGGCATCATCAACGCCCTGTGGCTGGAAGCCTCCAACGCCCTGGACGAGGACCCTGCGGATGAACGCTGAAGCGGCGCCCGCGCTGCGCACGCCCGGCTGGCGCTGGCTGTCATTGCTGCTCGCCGGACCGATCAGCCTGGTGTTGCTGTTGCACCCGGTGGCCTTGCTCGATGCCCAGGGACATTACAGCCATGGCCTGCTGAGCCTGATGATGTGGGGCATTGCCGCCGGCTATGTGCACGGGGTCGGCTTCGACCCGCGTGCCTGGGCCTGGCGCCTGATCTTTCACCCCTCGCTCGGGTGGGCCTTGATGGCCCTGGGTTACTGGGTACTGTCGCGTAACCTCTGAACCCACCCACAACGGGCGTTCAGGCCGCACGACGCAGCGAGATGAACATGGCGTCGTCGGCCAGGATGGCGGCGATCATCGCACCGGTTTCGGCCAGGCGCCGGGCCAGGTCCTCGTCCGGAATGTGCAGGTCCCAGCGCGTCGAGTTGTCTTCCAGCATCGGCATATCGTCGACTTCGCGCAGCGCGGCAAGGAACGCGGCGGGCTGGGGCAGGTAGGTGGTGAAGCCGTCGCCCTTGAGCGCAGCGGTATGAATGCCCAACTGCGCGCAGACCTGTGCCTTGGCAGCGATGTCGTCACGGTCGGCCTGGCGCGATTGTTCAATGAGCGCCGCCAGCGGCGCGTCCACCAACTGCCCGCCGGCGATCAGCGCAGGGCCCGTGGCCCAGGCTTCGCTGGGGCAGTCCTTCATGTCCGGACGCAGCGGGATGTGCGGATTGATCTCCATCGGATAGATGCGACACACCAGCGGCCGCTCGGCATAGATACCGCAGCGGTTGTCGGCATTCAGATTTCGGCAGGGGCCCAGGTTGTAGGCTGCGAAGGTGATCGAGACGTAGGCGGGCGCGCTGCCGCACAGCACCGGCAGCGAGCGACGGCGGGCATGTTCCTGCTGCGCGTGGCTGAGGTTGAGGCTGTGCAAACCGGGGCCGTTTTCCAGGAAAGCCTCGAGCAACACGATCAACTGACCGCCATCCTCCGCCCAGCGCCGCGCCTCGGCCAGGGTCAGCGGTACGTGGTGATCGCTGCAGCATTTGCCGCACCCGGTGCAAGAAAAACGTGTGTCCATGCAAACCCCGTCTGAACTGGATGAATGACGAAAACGTGGCGCTTCGTCATCAGTGAGAGGGGAGAGAGCAGATTCCGTGCCAGCCTGGCTTCAGCCTCCGAGAAGGTCATGGGCGTCCAGCAGCCTGTAAGCCACTTGAGGGTTCTTTTCCAGGCCGCGACGGATGGCCGCCGGAATCGACTGCCGCGTCTTGCGACACAGTCCCGGCAACGCCTCGATGTGAATGGCGATGCCGCGCATGCTGCGCACGGTGCTCGCGCCTGGCATGACTTCCACGCGCAGCCCGAGCTGATCGAAGATGCGTTGTTGCAGGCGCCGCAGCTCGTCCAGGCTTTCCACGTTCTCCAGGCGTTCGAGCAGGCGTTTCTCTTCCTCGCGAGTCAGGCGCAGGATGCGCAAGTCGGCGTCGGGTAGCGCGTGCAGCCGTTCGCGCTCGCAGATGCAAGCGCCGGGCGGGCAGGGTTGGCGTGCGACAGGGGCCATGTTCATGACCCGCAGCATAGCCATGGTGCAGGTGATTTGCACAGGGGCTGTCGACAGGCCGGGTGCTCGTCCATACTGGCGCGAATTCATCCGTTCCCAAGGCCTTACATGTCCAGAAGTCGGCTCGCCGTGCGCCATGGCGCACTGAGCATCCTCCTTGTGCTGCTCGCGGCCTGTTCCACCCAGCGCGCCGGCCAACCCCCGGCACCTTCGTCCGAGCAGGTGCGCGCCAAGCTCGTGCAGCTGTTGCCCGGCAAGGTCGCCGACCGTGAGGGCTGGGCCGCCGATATCGAAACCGCCCTGAAGGTGCAGGACATCGCCGGCACCGACGACAACCTCTGCGCAATACTGGCGGTAGCCGAGCAGGAGTCCACCTTTCAGGTCGATCCCAGCGTGCCGGGGCTGGGCAAGATCGCCCGCCAGGAAATCGACCGCCGCGCAGGGCGCGTGCACGTGCCCGGTTTTCTCGTCGACACCGCCCTGGGCATCCGCTCGGGCGACGGCAAGACCTATGCGCAGCGGCTGGAAGCCGCGCGCTCGGAGAAACAGCTCAGCGAAATCTTCGATGACTTCACCGGCATGGTGCCTCTGGGCCGACAGCTGTTCGGCACCTTCAACCCGGTGCGTACCGGCGGGCCGATGCAGGTCAGCATCGATTTCGCCGAAAAACACCGAGCGGGCTACCCCTACACGGTGGACGGCTCGATTCGCCGCGAAGTGTTCACCCGGCGCGGCGGCATGTATTTCGGCATTGCGCATCTGCTCGGCTACCCGGCCAGCTATGAACGACCGCTGTATCGCTTCGCCGACTTCAATGCCGGCTGGTACGCCAGCCGCAACGCCGCGTTCCAGAACGCCGTGAACCAGCTGTCCGCCAGCCGCCTGGCGCTCGACGGTGACCTGATCCGCTACGACTCCAGCGCCGCGAGCAATACCGAGCTGGCCGTGCGGGGGCTGGGCAACCGCTTGAACATGAGCGACCGCGACATTCGCCGTGCTCTGGAAGAGGAGGAAACCCTGGATTTCGAGAAGACCACGCTTTACCAGCGTACCTTCGCCCTGGCCGACAAGGCCGCTGGCAAGCCGATACCACGCGCGATCCTGCCCGGCATCAAGCTGCAGAGTCCGAAGATCACCCGCAACCTGACCACCGCCTGGTTCGCCCAACGCGTCGACGAACGCTACACCCGCTGCATGGCCCGCGCACGCTGAGCCTGATCGGCGTGCTCAATCCGCGCGCAGTACCAGGGGTTCGGCCAGGCTGTAGCCGAAACCGCGCAGTGTCTGCAACGCCTGCGGGCAGTCCAGTTGGGCGAGCTTGCGGCGCAAGTTGCACACGTGGCGTTCGATCAGTGCGGTCCTGGGCTCGAGGCCCGTGCCCCATAACTGCTGCTCGATGGATTCCCGGCTGACCGCACCGGGAGTGCTCGCCAGCATGGCCAGCAAGCGATGCTCGCTGACCGTCAGGCTCTGTTGACGTTTGCCCCGACCAACCATCAGCCGTGAAGGCGACAGCCACAGACGCGATGGCGGTAGCGCCGGCGCAGGGGGGCGCGGCCGAGCCAAGGCCTGCAGGCGCGCCAGTACTTCGGCAGGGGCCACCGGCTGCGCCAGGCACGCATCGGCACCGGCGCGCAGCGCAGCGATGCGCGCCAGCCGATCGTCGTCGGCCAGCAGCACCATCACCGCAGCATCGCCTCGGTTCGCCAGGCAATGTTGCAGCAGGCTATCGCCGGGTCGTTCCAGCGCCAGGACGATGAAGCCGTACCGGTCCTGCGCCAGTGACTGCGCTGCGGCGGCCGTGCCGACCGTGCTCAGGGCCGTAGGGTGTTCCGCCAACCCCTGTTGCAGGGTCGGATCGGGCGTATCGCTGATATAGAGCAGGTTCATGGTCACACCAATGCCTTGCTTTGTCGGCACCACAGGGTCATCCGCGTGCCACCTTGTTCGCTGCTGCCCACTTCGAGGGTGAATCCGTGCAGTTTGACCACCGCCGCAACGATCGACAGCCCCAGCCCGAAACCGCTGTGCTGACCATCGCCCTCGCAGCGATAGAAACGTTGAAAGATCGCCTCACGTTCCTCGGGCGCGATGCCCGGCCCGCTGTCGCTGATCTCCAGCCGCGTGGCGCCGTTCTCTGCCGTGGCGCGCAGCACCACCAGGCCGTCGGCCGGGGTGAACTTGATGGCGTTGCTGAGCAGGTTGCCCACGGCCTCGAACAGCAGCGCGCGGTCACCATGCAGCATTGGCAGCGTGTCCGGCACGTCCAGACGTAGATTGATGCCCTCGTCTTCGGCCAGGGGCAGATAGAAGTCGTGCAGCTCGTGCAGCAGGGGTTGCGGGTCGAAGGAAATGAAGCCCGAACGTCGGCGGTGGTCCTCGATTTCGGAGATACGCAACAAGCCACGGAATCGCGCCATCAGCGTGTCGGTTTCGGCGATCACCTCGTCCAGTTGCAACGCCTGGCGCGAATCCGCCGGCGCCTCCTGCTGGATACGGTAGAGCTGCGCGCGCAGGCGGGTCAGGGGCGTGCGCAAGTCATGGGCAATGTTGTCGCAGACACCCTTGACCTCGATCATCAGCTGCTCGATACGTTCGAGCATCGCGTTGACGATGGCCGCCAGCATGT
>NZ_DJUS01000011.1:1288-22420 GCF_002438365.1 Pseudomonas sp. UBA6276 | reverse complement strand
TGATGCTGCCGCTGTTCCTGCCTGAGGGCATGAACTTCGACAAGCTGCTACGTGCGCTGATCGGCGTGATCCTGTTCCAATCGGCCTATGTCGCCGAGGTGGTGCGCGGTGGTATGCAGGCCATTCCCAAGGGGCAGTACGAGGCGGCTTCGGCCATGGCGCTGGGCTACTGGCGCAGCATGGGTCTGGTGATCCTGCCGCAGGCCCTGAAGATGGTCATTCCGGGCATCGTCAACACCTTCATTGCATTGTTCAAGGACACCAGCCTGGTGATCATCATCGGCCTGTTCGACCTGCTCAACAGCGTCAAGCAGGCGGCAGCCGACCCCGCATGGCTGGGCATGGCGACCGAGGGCTACGTGTTCGCGGCCCTGGTGTTCTGGATCTTCTGTTTCGGTATGTCCCGCTACTCCATGCACCTGGAGCGCAAGCTGGACACTGGCCACAAGCGTTAGGAGCTTAATCATGAGTGAAGCGATCAAGAAACCGGCCGGCGCTCCGGGCATCATCCAGATGCAAGGCGTGAACAAGTGGTACGGCCAGTTCCACGTGCTCAAGGACATCAACCTGAACGTGACCCAGGGCGAGCGTATCGTGTTGTGCGGGCCTTCGGGTTCGGGCAAGTCGACCACCATTCGTTGCCTGAATCGTCTGGAAGAGCATCAGAAGGGCACCATCATCGTCGACGGCGTGGAGCTGACCAACGATCTCAAGCAGATCGAAACGGTACGTCGCGAAGTGGGCATGGTGTTTCAGCACTTCAACCTGTTCCCGCACCTGACCATCCTGCAGAATTGCACGCTGGCGCCGATGTGGGTGCGCAAGATGCCCAAGCGCCAGGCCGAGGAAATCGCCATGCATTACCTGGAGCGCGTACGCATTCCGGAGCAGGCGCACAAGTTTCCGGGTCAGTTGTCCGGTGGTCAGCAACAGCGTGTGGCCATTGCGCGGGCGCTGTGCATGAAGCCCAAGATCATGCTGTTCGACGAACCGACTTCGGCGCTCGACCCGGAAATGGTCAAGGAAGTGCTCGACACCATGATCGGCCTGGCCGAGGATGGCATGACCATGCTCTGCGTGACGCACGAAATGGGCTTCGCCCGCACCGTGGCGAACCGGGTGATCTTCATGGACAAGGGGGAGATCGTCGAGCAGGCCGCGCCGAACGACTTCTTCGACAACCCGCAGAGTGACCGGACGCGGATGTTCTTGAGTCAGATCCTGCACTGATCACTGTTTGCAGCAAACCAAAAACCCGGGCCTGTGCCCGGGTTTTTTCGTCTCAGGTCTGCTGCACCGCGGCGCCTGCTTCGCGGGCAGAGCCCGCTCCCACAGGGGATCCGCGCATGTTGTGAGGTCCTGTTGTGGAGCCCTGTTGTGGGAGCGGGCTCTGCCCGCGAAGGGCGCGCCGCGGGGTGAAGGGCACACTGCCAGCCAGGTATTTGCCATTGCTGACATACCCCCTCCCACAGGGGAGCCGCGCCTTTCATGGGGCTCAGTTGTGGGAGCGGGCTCTGCCCGCGAAGGGCGCGCCGCGGTCTGAAGGACACACTGCTAGCCAGGCATTTGCCATTGCTGGCAATAGGCTCTACGCTTCTTCGTTCAAAGCCGTATCCAAGAGACCACCAGGCATTCTCGTCCTGGCAATGGTCCGCACTTTCGTTTCTGGACTTTTATGCCTACTGCCAACTGTACCCCTTCGAGTCGCGATATCGTCACGCCGCTGCATAAACCCTGGTTGCTGATCCTTGGTCTGGTGCTGGTGGCGCTCAACCTGCGTCCGGCCCTGTCGAGCATGGCGCCGTTGCTCGCGCAGGTCTCGGCCAGCCTCGGCCTGAGCGGCTCGACGGCCGGTCTGCTGACCACGCTCCCGGTTCTGTGCCTGGGCCTTTTCGCGCCGCTGGCGCCTTTGCTGGCTCGCCGCTTCGACAGCGAGCGCGTGGTCCTTGGCGTGTTGCTCGTGCTGGCGGCCGGTATCGCTTTGCGCAGTCAGTTGGGCATCTGGGGCTTGTTCATCGGCAGCCTGGTGGCCGGTGGCAGTATCGGGATCATCGGTGTGCTGCTGCCTGGCATCGTCAAGCGCGACTTCGCCCGACAGGCTGGCACGATGACCGGCGTCTACACCATGGCGTTATGCCTGGGAGCGGCATTGGCGGCCGGTTCCAGCGTTCCGCTGAGCCAGTATTTCGATGACAGCTGGCGCATCGGCCTGGCGTTCTGGATGGTGCCGGCGTTGCTGGCTGCGGTGTTCTGGTGGCCGCAGACGCGACAGAAGCATGGTGTGCAGCGCGCTCGCTATCGTGTCAGTGGGCTGTTTCGTGATCCGTTGGCGTGGCAGGTCACGCTGTTCATGGGGCTGCAGTCCTCGCTGGCGTATATCGTCTTCGGCTGGTTGCCGTCGATCCTGATCGGGCGCGGGTTGTCGGCTGCGGAAGCGGGTCTGGTCATGTCATTCTCGATCATCGTGCAGTTGCCCAGCGCGTTGACCGTGCCATGGCTGGCCACCCGCGGCCGTGATCAGCGCCTGCCGATTCTCGCGGTAATGGCGCTGAGCCTGGCTGGGTTGTTCGGCCTTCTTTACGCACCTCTGGGTGGGATGTGGGGCTGGGCGATCGTGCTGGGGTTGGGCCAGGGCGGGGTGTTCGCGCTGGCACTGACTTTGATCGTGCTGCGCTCGCGTGATGCCCATGTGGCGGCCAATCTGTCGAGCATGGCCCAGGGCGTGGGCTACACCATCGCGTCGATGGGGCCCTTTGCGGTCGGTCTGGTGCACGACATGACGGGTGGGTGGGGCGCAGTGGGTTGGGTGTTCGCCGTCATCGGCGTCGCGGCCACGGCCGCCGGCATGGGTGCAGGGCGTACGCTGCATGTAGGTGCGGTGGCGACTAAGGTGGAGTGATTTTGCTTGCTCACAGACGCTGCTGAATCGATGACCGCTATCGCGCCATCCAAGCCTTGGTACGTCTACCTGGTGCGCGCGGCGAATGGCTCGCTTTACTGCGGCATCAGTGACGATCCGCAGCGCCGTTTCGCCAAGCACCAGAGTGGGAAGGGCGCGCGGTTCTTCCTGTCCAGCCCGGCAGTGGCGTTGGTGTACGTGGAAGCATGGCCAAGCAAAAGCGAAGCCTTGCGCCACGAACGGCTGATCAAGCGCCTGCGCAAGCCCGCCAAGGAACACCTCGTAGCCACATTCACCCCCCTGTAGCAGCGGCGCAAGCCGCGTCCGGCTTCACCGCGTTCATTCAGGCACAGCGCATACACCGCCGACGCGGCTTGCGCCGCTGCTACAGAGATCGCGAGCCGTGTTCGGGGTTGTGCGTTTGTTCACGCACACCGCGTGCACCGCCGACGCGGCTTGCGCCGCTGCTACAGGGATCGCGAGCCGCGTTCGGGCGTGCGTTCATTCAGGTACACCTACAGGGGTATGTGCTGCGGGCGAGGGCGAGTAAGCTGTGGGCTTTCCCATCCGCTGCTGGAGCCGATATGTCCGAGTTGATCCTGCATCACTATCCGACCTCGCCGTTCGCCGAGAAGGCCCGCCTGATGCTCGGCTTCAAAGGGCTCGCGTGGCGCTCGGTACTGATTTCGCCGATCATGCCCAAGCCTGATCTGACGGCGCTGACCGGTGGCTATCGCAAGACGCCAGTGCTGCAGGTCGGCGCCGATGTCTATTGCGACACAGCCCTGATCGCTCGACGGCTGGAGCAGGAGAAAGCCTTGCCGGCGCTGCTGCCCCTTGGCCAGGAACTCACCGTGGCCACTTTCGCCGCCTGGGCCGATTCGGTGCTGTTCCAGCATGCCGTCAGCCTGGTGTTCCAGCCCGAGTCCATCAGCGCCCGTCTGTCGCGTCTGCCCGAAGACGCCGCCAAGGCCTTCATTGCCGATCGCATGGCGCTGTTCCAGGGCGGCACGGCCACGCGTCTGCCGGTGGAGCAGGCCAAGCATCAATGGCCGACGTTCATGGCGCGCCTGGAACAGCAACTGCAGAACGCAGAGGGTGAGTACCTGTTTGGCGAACCTACCCTGGCTGATTTCTCCATGGCCCACCTGTTGTGGTTTCTCAAGGGCACTCCGGTCACCGCACCGCTGGTGGATGCCTACCCTGCCATCCACGCCTGGCTGGGTCGCGTACTGGGTTTTGGCCACGGCACCTATAGCGAGCTGACTGCCGACGAGGCCCTAGCGATTGCCAAAGCGGCCACTCCGGCAGACTTGCCCGATGAAACGTTCGAGGACCCCAACGGGTTCAAGGCGGGCGACCAGGTGAGCATCTCGGCCGTGGACTATGGTGTCGACCCCGTGCAGGGCGAGCTGTTGTTTGCTGGGGCCGAGGAATTGATCATCCGGCGTGAAGACGCGCGCGCCGGCGTGGTGCATGTGCATTTCCCGCGAGTGGGTTTTGCGATCACAACACCGTAGCGGCGACGTCAAGCCGGACACCCCACACCGCCTGCTCCCCCGCCGATTGTGGGAGCGGGCTCTGCCCGCGAAGGCCACGCTGCGGTCCGATTGACACCCCGCAGCGCCCGCTTAGCGGTCGGTAACCACTCAGTCAATCCTTGCGTCGTTTGAGCTGGTCGGTCAGTTGCGACGGCAGGCCCTTGATGATCAAGGTACCGGCTTCTTCGTCATACTCGATCTTCGAGCCCAGCAGATGCGCCTCGAAGCTGATCGACAGCCCCTCGGCCCGCCCGGTGAAGCGACGAAACTGGTTGAGGGTGCGCTTGTCGGCCGGAATCTCCGGCGACAAACCGTAATCCTTGTTGCGGATATGGTCATAGAACGCCTGCGGGCGCTCTTCATCGATCAGACCCGACAGCTCTTTCAACGTGACCGGCTCGCCCATCTTGGTCTGGCTGGTGGCGTACTCCACAAGCGTCTGGGTTTTCTCCCGCGCCGACTCTTCTGGCAGGTCCTCGCTCTCGACGAAGTCGCTGAACGCCTTGAGCAGTGTCCGCGTTTCTCCCGGACCATCCACGCCTTCCTGGCAGCCGATGAAATCGCGGAAGTACTCCGAGACCTTCTTGCCGTTCTTGCCCTTGATGAACGAGATGTACTGCTTGGACTGCTTGTTGTTCTGCCACTCCGACAGGTTGATGCGCGCCGCCAGGTGCAGTTGCCCCAGGTCCAGGTGCCGCGACGGGGTCACGTCGAGCTCTGAGGTCACGGCCACGCCTTCACTGTGATGCAGCAAGGCAATGGCCAGGTAATCGGTCATGCCTTGCTGGTAATGCGCGAACAGCACGTGCCCACCGGTGGACAGGTTGGATTCTTCCATCAGCTTCTGCAGGTGCTCGACGGCCGTGCGGCTGAACTGGGTGAAGTCGCGGCCCTCGTCCAGATAGTCCTTGAGCCAGCCGCTGAATGGGTGCGCACCGGACTCGGCATGGAAGAAGCCCCAGGCCTTGCCCTGCTTGGCGTTGTAACTTTCGTTGAGGTCGGCAAGCAGATGTTCGATGGCGCTGGACTCGGCCAGCTCGCTGTCGCGCGCATGAAGCACGGCGGGCGTGCCGTCGGGTTTCTTGTCGATCAAATGGACGATGCAGTGACGGATCGGCATGGGCTTCTCGGCTTGTCTGACTGATGGGCACGGCGGCTGGAGCGGGCCGTGCCACAAAGGGGCGAAGTGTAACGTAGATAGGGGTTTTACGGATTGCCGGTGGCCTGCGCGTGCGCTGAAACGACGAAATCGTCTACTTTTTGGCCAAACCCATGATAAAGCTGAATAAAAGGGCCGCTAGTGGCGGATATTTGTTTGGCTCTGTGCTAGTTTTGCCCGGTCTTGCGGCCCACGAGGCCGTGAAGCCCCGCAGAGAGCGGCTTTCGAGTCGAACCAAACGTCATTCTGGGTATCTACAATGGCGATTGGCATGACCGAAACGCGAGCCCCGGCGGACGTCGCACGCCCGGCTCCGACTTACGCTGCACTTTGCAATCCAATTGAATTTGATAGGGAAGGTACACCACCATGGCATTAACCAAAGACCAACTGATCGCCGATATCGCTGAAGCTATCGACGCGCCGAAAACCACCGCGCGCAACGCTATCGAGCAGCTGGGCCAGATCGTTGCCGATCAATTGGAAAATGGCAGCGAGATCACTCTGCCTGGTATCGGCAAGCTGAAAATCACCGAGCGTCCTGCCCGCACTGGCCGTAACCCTTCGACTGGCGCTGCCATCGAAATCGCTGCCAAGAAAGTCGTCAAGTTCGTCCCAGCCAAAGTGCTGACCGATTCCGTTAACAAGTAATTGTAACGGCTCGACGAACCGTGCCGCGGGTCAACCCGGGCGCGGTTTTTTTGTGCCTGTAAATCCATAGGCGCGGTCTGTGAGCATCTGTGGGAGCGGGCTCTGCCCGCGAAGCTCGCAACGCGTGGTGGCTGCTTCGCGGGCAGAGCCCGCTCCCACAGGGGCCGCAGTGCGCCGTGAATCAGTCAGCTGAACCAGTTTTTGCCGGCTGGCTCGGGCTGGAAGGTCCAGGCGACGAAGCGGCTTTGCTTCTGGCCTTGGCCCATTTCCACCACTCGGACCTGCACGGCATTGACCCTGCCAAAGGCTGCCTGAATGGCCGGCAGGTTGGAGGCCTTGGACACCAGCGTCGAGAACCACAGCACCTGCTGTCCCACGGCCACGCTTTCGTTGATCAACTGTGTCACGAAGCGAATCTCGCCGCCTTCACACCACAACTCGTTGTTCTGACCGCCAAAGTTGAGCACGGGCAACTTGCGCTTGGGATCGGCCTTGCCCAGCGCGCGCCATTTGCGCTGGCTGCCGCGGGTCGCTTCCTGCAACGACGCGTGGAAAGGTGGATTGCACAGGGTCACGGCGAACCGTTCTTCGCGGCCCAGCAGTCCCTGGAGAATCTGTCGGGGCTGCGTCTGCTGGCGCAGGGAAATGGCTTTGCCCAGTTTGTTGGCCTGCACGATGGTGTTGGCCGAGGCCAGTGCCACCGGGTCGATGTCGGAGCCCACGAATTGCCAGCGATAGTCACTGTGGCCCAGCAGGGGATAGATGCAGTTGGCACCTACACCCACGTCGAGCGCCCTGACGCCGGCGCCCCGCGGAATCTCGCCGCCGTTGCTTTCGGCCAGCAGGTCGGCCAGGCAGTGCAAATAGTCGGCCCGTCCGGGTATGGGCGGACACAGGTAGCCATCCGGGATGTCCCAGTGCTCAATGCCATAGAGGGTCCTGAGCAACGCCCGGTTGAACACCTTCACCGCCGCAGGATCGGCGAAGTCGATGCTTTGCTTGCCATACGGGTTGAGGATGACGAACCGGGCAAGGTCCGGATGGCTCTTGATCAATTGCGGGAAATCGTAGCGACCCTGGTGGCGATTGCGCGGGTGCAGGGTAGGTTTTGGCGGGGTGGACATGGAGAGGTTACCGGTAGGGGCGGGGGCCTCTTCGCGGGCAGAGCTCACTCCCACACAACGCTCTGTGGGAGCGGGCTTTGCCCGCGAAGAGGCCAGCAGACGGATTACAGGCTGGCGATCCGCGCGTGCTGTTCAGCCAGCTTGGTCAATGCCTGTTCGGCTTCGGCCAGTTTGGCGCGCTCTTTGTCGATGACGGCGGGGGGTGCCTTGTCGACGAAGGCTGCATTGGACAGCTTGCCGCCCACGCGAGCGACTTCACCGTTCAGGCGCTGGATCTCCTTGTCCAGGCGAGCCAGTTCGGCGTCCTTGTCGATCAGCCCGGCCATGGGCACCAGCACTTCCATTTCACCGACCAGCGCAGTAGCGCTCAGAGGCGCTTCCTGGCCATCGTCCAGCACGGTGATGGACTCCAGCTTGGCGAGCTTCTTGAGCAAGGCATCGTTTTCCTGCAGACGACGCTGGTCCTGGCTGCCGGTGTTCTTGAGGAACAACGCCAGCGGCTTGCCCGGACCGATGTTCATCTCGCCGCGAATGTTGCGCACGCCGAGCATCAGGCCCTTGAGCCACTCGATATCGTCTTCGGCGGCGGTGTCGATGCGGCTTTCATTGGCCACCGGCCAAGGCTGCAGCATGATCGTCTTGCCCTGCACACCGGCGAGCGGCGCCAGGCGCTGCCAGATTTCTTCGGTGATGAACGGCATGAACGGATGCGCCAGGCGCAACGCCACTTCCAGCACGCGCACCAGGGTACGACGGGTACCGCGCTGGCGCTCCACCGGAGCGTTCTCGTCCCACAGCACCGGCTTGGACAGCTCCAGGTACCAGTCGCAATACTGGTTCCAGATGAACTCATAGAGTGCCTGGGCAGCCAGGTCGAAACGGAACTGATCCAGATGACGCGTGACTTCGGCTTCGGTGCGCTGCAGCTGCGAGATGATCCAGCGATCAGCCAGCGAGAGCTCGTAGGCCTCACCGTTCTGGCCGCAGTCCTCGCCCTTGTCGAGCACATAGCGCGCGGCGTTCCAGATCTTGTTACAGAAGTTGCGATAGCCCTCGACACGGCCCATGTCGAACTTGATGTCGCGGCCGGTGGACGCCAGCGAGCAGAAGGTGAAGCGCAGGGCGTCGGTACCGTAGCTGGCGATGCCGCCTTCGAACTCGTCGCGGGTCTGCTTCTCGATCTTCTTCGCAAGCTTGGGCTGCATCATGCCGCTGGTGCGCTTTTCAACCAGGGCTTCGAGCTCGATACCGTCGATGATGTCCAGCGGGTCGAGCACGTTGCCCTTGGACTTGGACATCTTCTGGCCCTGGCCATCACGCACCAGGCCATGCACGTAGACCGTCTTGAACGGTACCTGCGGCGTACCGTTCTCGTCCTTGACCAAGTGCATGGTCAACATGATCATCCGGGCGACCCAGAAGAAGATGATGTCGAAGCCGGTGACCAGCACGTCGGTGCTGTGGAATTTCTTCAGGAACTCGGTCTGTTCCGGCCAGCCCAGGGTGGAGAAGGTCCACAGGCCGGAGCTGAACCAGGTGTCCAGCACGTCGTTGTCCTGGTTGAGCACCACATCGGCGCCCAGGCCGTGCTTGCTGCGCACTTCTTCTTCGCTGCGGCCGACGTAGACCTTGCCGGACTCGTCGTACCAAGCGGGAATGCGATGGCCCCACCAGAGCTGGCGGCTGATGCACCAGTCCTGGATATTCTCCATCCAGTGGCGGTAGGTGTTGATCCAGTTGGCCGGGACGAACTGGATGCTGCCGTTCTCGACCAGCTCCAGGCCGCGCTTGGCCAGCACGTCCATCTTCACGAACCACTGGTCGGTCAGGTACGGCTCGATCACCTGCTGGGTGCGATCACCACGCGGCACCTGCAGCTTGTGTGCCTTGGTCTCGACCAGGATGCCCAGGTCTTCCAGCTCGGCCAGGATCACCTTGCGTGCTTCGTAACGGTCCAGCCCGCGGTACTTCTCCGGGGCGTTGTCGTTGATCGCCGCCTCCGGGGTGAACAGGTTGATCATCGGCAGGCTGTGGCGCAGGCCGACCTGGTAATCGTTGAAATCGTGTGCCGGGGTGACCTTGACCACGCCGGTACCGAACTCGCGGTCGACGTAATCATCGGCGATCACCGGAATCTCGCGATCGGTCAGCGGCAGTTTCACCATTTTGCCGATCAGGTGCGCGTAGCGCTCATCGTCCGGGTGCACCATCACCGCGGTGTCGCCCAGCATGGTTTCCGGGCGCGTGGTGGCCACGGTCAGGGTGCCGCTGCCATCGGCCAGCGGGTAGCTGATCGACCACAGGAAGCCGTCTTCCTCCACGCTCTCCACTTCCAGATCGGAGATGGCGGTCTTGAGCACCGGATCCCAGTTGACCAGGCGCTGGCCACGGTAGATCAGGCCCTGCTCGTGCCAGCGCACGAAGGCCTCGATCACCGCTTCGGACGGCTGCGGGTCCATGGTGAAGGTGCTGCGCGACCAGTCGCTGGAGGTGCCCAGGCGGCGCATCTGGCGCTCGATGGTGTCACCGGACTGCGCCTTCCACTCCCACACCTTTTCGATGAAGCCGTCGCGGCCCAGCGAATCGCGGGTCTCGCCCTGGCCGGCCAGCGCCAGGTTGCGCGACACCACCATCTCGGTGGCGATGCCGGCGTGGTCGGTGCCCACCTGCCACAACGTGTCGTAGCCGCGCATGCGGTGGTAGCGCACCAGCGCATCCATCAGGGTCTGCTGGAAGGCATGGCCCATGTGCAGCGTGCCGGTCACGTTCGGCGGCGGCAGCAGGATGGTGTACGGCTCGCCCTTGCCGGACGGCTTGAAATGGCCGGCCTTCTCCCACGCGTCGTACAACGCGGTTTCAAAGGTTTTGGGGTCGTAGCTGGAGGCGAGTTGGGTCATGCGGGAACCAGGATCGAATACGGAAGGTGGGGGTGCCGGAAGCTCAGCGCCCTAAGGCGCGACGGATCTTCTGGTCGGTATGGAACTGTGAGACCGCGTAGGCGGCCCAGATCGCGGCGGGCAGCCAGCCGATCAGCGTGATCTGCAGGATCAGGCAGAGGATGCCTGCGATCGGGCGGCCGATGGTGAAGAAGGCGAACCAGGGAAAGATCAGGGCGATCAGCAGGCGCATCAAGGGTCTCCGGGGGCGGCGGCGACCGGACGGACGCCGCGCGGGTTACATGTCGTACTTGTTCAGGTCAAAGCCCAGCGCCTTGTACTGGCGCCAGCGCTCGCGCAGTGGTTCGCGCGCTTCCGGATCGGCCGGCACCACTTCCAGCACGCGGTCGCAGGCGGCCAGGTAGGGGTCGTCACGCAGGTTGATCACCAGCGGCCGGGCGGGGGCCTCGGTACCGGGGACGGCGATCAGCACCAGCGCCTCTTCCTCGTCCATGTCTTCGCCGGCGATCTGGTGCGGGATGTAGGCATCGTTGTCGAACGCCCACAGCAGTTCGTCCAGCTCTTCGGCCTGGGCCTGGTCGCGCGCCAGCACCAGGGTGAACAGCCCGGCGTCGTTGGCCTTGCGGGCCAGTTCACAGACCAGCCGCAACGGCTCGGTCAGGAAGCGGGGCTTGGCGATCAGGTAGAAATCAGCACGGGACATGGCAGGGCCTGGAGCGGAGGGAGAACCCGGCGCCAGGCCGGGCGGGATCGCGGCCACCGATGGGCGGCCGCGATCGGGCAGGGCATCAGGCGCGGGCGACCTGGTCCAGCAGCCACTGGCTCAGCAGGCCGACCGGGCGACCGGTGGCCATGCCACGCTTGCCTTCATCGCTGGCCACGCCGGCGATGTCCAGGTGGGCCCAGCGCTGGCCTTCGGCGAAGCGCGACAGGAAGCAGCCGGCGGTGATCGCGCCAGCCCAGCGGCCGCCGATGTTGTAGATGTCGGCGAAGCTGGAATCCAGCATCGGCTGGTACTCGTCCCACAGCGGCAGGCGCCAGGCGCGGTCGAACACGTGCTCGCCGGCGGCCAGCAGTTCGTTGGCCAGGTCGTCGTGCTTGGTCATCAGGCCGGCGGTCTGGTGGCCCAGGGCAACCAGGCAGGCGCCGGTCAGGGTGGCCACGTCGATCAGCGCGGCCGGCTCGAAGCGTTGCGCGTAGGTCAGGGCGTCGCACAGGATCAGGCGGCCTTCGGCGTCGGTGTTGCCCACTTCGATGGTCTTGCCCGACATCGAGGTGATCACGTCCGAGGGGCGGTAGGCATTGCCGTCGATGGCGTTCTCCACCGCCGGCACCACCACCACCAGGTTCAGCGGCAGCTTGGCCGTGACGGCCGCGACGAAGGTGCCGATGACGTTGGCGCCACCGCACATGTCGTACTTCATTTCCTCGATGCCGCCCTGGGTCTTCAGGTTGACGCCACCGGTATCGAAGGTGATGCCCTTGCCGACCAGCACGTAGGGCTTGGCGTCGCCACCGTTGTTCCACTTCAGCACGACCAGGTGCGGGCGGTTGGCCGAACCACGGGCCACGGCCAGCAGCGAGCCCATGCCCAGCGCTTCCATCTGGTGCTCGTCCAGGATCTCCGCTTCGGCGCCTTCATGGGCCTGGGCGAACGCGACCGAGGATTCGGCCAGGTAGGCCGGGGTGCAGACATTCGGCGGCAGGTTGCCCAGCTCGCGGGCGTACTGCACGCCGGCGGCGATGGCCTGGCCCTGGGCCAGGGCTGCGGTGTCCGTGCCGGCGATGGCCAGCGTGGTCAGGCCGGGCTCGTCGGCCTTCTTCTTGCCCAGCGTGGCGCTGTAGCGGTAGGCGGCGTGGTCGGCGGTGATGATGGCCTGGCGGATGTTCCAGGCGGCATCGCGGCCCTTGACCTCGATCTCGGTCAGGGTCAGCAGCGCGTGGTGGTTGACCCCGCTCTTCAGGGCGCGGCTGGCATCGCCGACCGCCTTGAGGTACTGCGGCACGCCGAATTTGGCCGGCTCACCCAGCCCGACCACCAGCACGCGTGCGGCGCTGACGCCGGGCAGATCGTGCAGCACGGTGGTGTTGCCGGTCTTGCCGCCCACGTCGCCGCGGGCGACCAGGGCCGACAGGCGGCCACCGGACGCGGTGTCCAGGGCCTGTGCCGCCGGGCTCAGGGTCTGGTCGGCGTAGGCGCCGACGATGACGCAATCGCACTCGGCCGAGGCCGGCGCTGCGTGGTTCAGGGTGAATTCCAGGGCCATTGATCAGATTCCGTTGGCAAATCCGTACAATCGCGAGCTGTTTACGTCCCGTCAGTAGACTGGGCAGCACCGCGAACGAATCCGAGAGTTTAAACCACCGCCCCATGTCGAAGCTCGATCGCTATCTCCTGCGTGATTTCGTCCAGAGTTTCCTGGCCACCCTGATCGTGTTGCTGGTGGTGAGCGTCGGCGGTGTCCTGGTGGACATCCTCGGCAACATCGCCGACGGCCGCCTGCCTGCCCGCCTGCTGTTCTCCCAGCTGGGCCTGCAGTTCATCGTCTATATGCCGCTGATCCTGCCGCTGGCGCTGATGCTGGGCCTGCTGCTGGCCACGGCCCGGCTCTACCGGGATTCGGAAATGGCGGTCATCACCGCCATCGGCGTCGGTCCCAAGCGCCTGCTGCGCCCGCTGCTGATGCTGGTGTTGCCGGTAGTCGGGCTGATCGCCTTGTGCTCGCTGTGGCTGGGCCCCTGGGCCGACCGCACCGGCGAGACGATGATCGACGAGGCCAACCGCAGCGTGGTGATGGCCGGCCTGGAAGCGGGCAAGTTCACCTCCCTGCCCAATGGCGGCGTGGTCTACCTGTCCTCGGTCTCCCCCGACGGCACCCAGCTGGGCAAGGTCTTCCTGCAGCGCCAGAAGGAGGACCGCCTTGAGGTGATCTCCGCCGATCACGGCCGGATGTACTTCGAGGGTGCCAAGCAGCGCTACCTGGAACTGGACGACGGCCACCAGGTCGAAGGCCCGGCCAATGGCGCGCTGGACTACAAGCTGATGACCTTCGCCCGCAACGACGTGGCCATGCCCGACGGTGCCGAGACCCGCAAGGACGACGATCCCGAACTGCTGCGCACCACCCAGCTGTTCGGCGATGAACGCCCTGAAGCCCAGGCTCAGCTGCACTCGCGCATCGCCCCGCCGCTGATCGCGCTGGCTTTCGCCCTGATGACCCTGCCGTTGGCCCGCAGCTCGCCGCGCCAGCAGCGCTACGGCCGGATGATGCTGGCCTTCCTGGCCTACATGGTGGGCATGAACCTGATGTTCATCGGCACCCGCTGGATCGCCGATGGCAAGATCCCCGCCGTGGCGGGCCTGTGGTGGCTGACCTTGCCGTTGCTGGCCCTCGCCCTGTGGATGTACTTCCGCGACGGCAAACTGTCGCGTCCCCGGAGGACCGCATGAACGTGTTGCGCCCCATGCGGTTTGATCTGTACCTGGGCCGTGCCGTGTTCGGCACCGTCCTGCTGACCTGGGCAGTGCTGGTCGGCCTGGACGTGGTGATGGCCTTCTCCGGTGAGTTCAAGGACGTGGGCAAGGGCAGCTACACCCTTGGTCACGCCGCCGCCTGGGTGCTGTACACCGTGCCGCGCCGTGCCTATACCTTCTTCCCGACCGCGGCCGTGATCGGCGCGCTGATGGGCCTGGGCCAGCTGGCCGCCACCTCCGAGCTCACCGCCCTGCGCGCGCTGGGCCTGTCGCGCAAGCGGCTGAGTGTCTCGGTGGCGATCGCGCTGTCGCTGATGACCGCGGTGATGGTGTTCAGCGGCGAAACGCTGGGCCCGTGGGGCCAGAGCAAGGCCGACGACATCAAGATCAGCGCCAAGTGGGGCAGCAGCCTGAGCGCGGCCCGCTACTCCGGTGTATGGGCGCGCGAAGGCGATACCTTCCTCAACGCCCAGAGCGGCGACGAGCAGCTGCAGGCCGGCGGCGGTACGCGCCTGATCCTGCACGATGTGCGCCTGTACAAGATCGCCGACGACGGTCGCCTGGCATCGCTCACCTATGCCACCACCGCCGAGCATGGCGCCGACGGCTGGGTCCTGAACAAGGTCCGCCGCGACACCTTCGGTGAGCGTTCGGCAACGCGCGAGACGGCTGAGTCCGAGCCGTGGGATTCACGCCTGGATGCGGCGGCGCTGGCCAGCGGCATTTCCAAGCCACGCAATCTGACGGCGATGGATCTGCGCACCAGCATCGAGTACCGCAAGCGCAATGGGCTGGACGCGCGCGATTACGAGGATGTGTACTGGAGCCGCTGGTTCTATCCGATCAATGTGCTGGCGCTGTGCCTGGCGGCGGTGCCGTTCGCATTTGGTTCGCTGCGCAGTGGCGGCATGGGCAAGCGCTTGTTCCTGGGCATTCTGTTCGCGCTGGGCTTCTGGTTGCTGCAGTTGTTCTTCGGCCGGATGGCGGGTGCGTTGAAGTTCGATTATCGGATTGCGTATGCGTTGCCACCGATCGTGATGATGGTGGTATCCGGGTGGTTGTTCCGACGAAAGTCGGGCTGATTTTTCCGCTCGAGCGGAAGATGTCAAACGCTGCAAGAGCCAAAGACCAAAGCCAAAGCGGCCACCATGTTCTCTCAGGCTAGGCGCGACGGGCTCACCATTCCGGGANNGGGGGGGGAGGGGGGGGGAAGTGGGGGGGGGCGCGATCTTTTAAAAAAAAAAAAAAAAAAGATAAAAAAAAGAAGAAAAGAAAAAAAAAAAAAAGAGGCCGCCCCCCCCCGCCCGCCCCCCCCCCAACCCCCCCCCCGTGGGGGCTGTGTCCGCCCACCCAGGGCCCCCCAACGGTCCCGGCCTGGTAATCCCGCCGCGCCTCCGATCGTGCTGGTGGGGAGGGGAGAGCAGCCGGGCATGGCCCGGCTCTACCCGTTCTGATGGAATGCGCAGGCGCCTTTGCTCGTGTCGAATCCTGTTGGTCGAGCGGCAGAGCGGCAGAGCGGCAGAGCGGCGAATGAATTTATCGATTGAGCCAACGTTCGACTTCGCGATGAAGGTTGCGCTCCTTGAGGCATCTTGATCGCGACACTCGGTGTTCAGCGCGGTACCTCAGGCACGCAGTAATTCCGCTTCTACCAACCGCATTACGTGATCTGTCAATGCGGAGAGGCGCAGCCCATTTCAGGACCGTAGTGCGCCATGGATGGCGCACTACGAGCCTACAGGGACGTACTTGCGGCGGGTCCAGAAATGGGTTGCGCCTCTCCGCAAACACAGAGAAAACAGAGACACTGCCGTTTTGCGTTTTGCGTTTTGCGCATTGCGGTTGGCAGTTGCCTTCAACGCTTCGGCAACCGCACAACCCGTGTCCCGCTGGCCCGGTCATGCCAGGTCAGCCGCTGCCGATCCACCAGCGCCCACCAGAACCCCAGGCCGGCCGCCAATACCGACAGCGACCCTACCGCATAGCGCCGCCACAACTGCCCGCGCGTCGGCACCGTGCCGTCCAACGACACCACCCGCAACCGCCACGGCCGCATCCCCAGCGTCTGCCCACCACGACGCCAGCTCATCGTCGCGTACAGCCCCGTCACCACCCAGCAGCACGCCCACAACGCCCACTGCCATGCACTGAACGGTGCGATGTTCTCGCGCTCCGCATGGCCGCTCAACGTGTAGATCGCCACGAACACCGCACCGAGCAGCATCCACAACGCCAGCGCCGGGA
Organism: Pseudomonas sp. UBA6276; assembly: GCF_002438365.1. NCBI lineage: Bacteria > Pseudomonadati > Pseudomonadota > Gammaproteobacteria > Pseudomonadales > Pseudomonadaceae > Pseudomonas > Pseudomonas sp. UBA6276. Next base: position 6,430 of record NZ_DJUS01000011.1, on the reverse strand, counting down.
AGAGGTCGTACAACAGCGACAACAACCGCCACAGCAGCAACGATGCAGGGCGATCAGCAGCAGGGGACGACAGCGCGGTATCGGTCATGTTCCGGAGCATACCCGGCCCGCCGCCCGCGTTCGATGGCCCACGCGTGTTCCGCTCCGTATGCTGTCCACATGTCCGACGCCACCACCCCCGCCCTGCGCCGCCAGCTTGTCCAGCACCTGCCCGCGCTGCGCGACGACGACAACGTCCGCATCCAGCGCTTCCTCGACACCGCCTGGGCCGAACACGGCCTGGCCCGGGCCAGCCTGGACAGCTACCGGCGCGATCTCGAAGGTCTGGCGCGCTGGCGTGATGGCGCCACGGGGGGCTTGGCCGGGCTCGACCGCGCCGCGCTCTTCGATTACCTCGCCTGGCGCTCGCGCCATGGCTGGTCGCCACGCAGCAACGCCCGCCTGCTCTCCGCCCTGCGTGCCTTCTTCGCCGATGCCGTGCGCCGCGGCGAGCGCACAGATGACCCCAGTGCGCTGCTGGACCCGCCCAAGCTGCCGCGGCTGCTGCCCAAGGCGCTGGCCGAAAGCCAGATCGACGCCCTGCTGGCCAGCCCTGACATCGAGACGCCGCTCGGGCTGCGCGACCGCGCCATGCTGGAGCTGATGTATGCCGCGGGCCTGCGCGTGAGTGAACTGGTCAACCTGCCAGCCAATGCCGTCAACCTGCGCCAGGGCGTGCTGCGCGTGACCGGCAAGGGCAGCAAGGAGCGGCTGGTACCGCTTGGGGAAGAATCCCAGCACTGGCTTGAGCGTTATCTGGGGGAGTCGCGGCCGCAGCTCACCGGCAAGCGCAACGTGCCGACGCCGCAGGATGGCGCCGTGCCGATGTTCCTGGAGCCCTCGCTGCACCCGCTCAGCCGCCAGCAGTTCTGGGGACTGGTGAAAAAATACGCGGTCCTGGCCGGGATCGATCCGGTCAGGATCAGCCCGCACGGCCTGCGCCACAGCTTTGCCACCCATCTGCTCAACCGCGGCGCCGACCTGCGCGCGCTGCAGATGCTGCTGGGCCACAGTTCGCTGTCCACCACCCAGATCTACACGCTGGTCGCCCGCGAACACCTGCAGAAACTGCACGCCAAGCACCACCCGCGCGGCTGAGGGGGCGGGCAGAACCGGGCCGCGCGTCACCGTTCCACTGCGGTCCAGCTGCGTGAGCAGGCAGCTGTGCGAGAATCCAGCCTGACCTCTTACACCGGAATGCTCGATGCTCCGTGTTGCCATTGCGGCGCTCTTCGGCGCGCTCAGCCTGACTGCCTGCGCGCAGCAACCGTCCGCCCCGGCGGCCAACTCCACTGCCGCCGCCCCGGCCCCGGCCCCGGCCGCTGCCGGTGATGCCGACCAGCGCGTGCGCACCGCGCTGCAGCAGCTGGATCCGACCTTCAAGCCCGATTTCATCGGGGCCGCGCCGTTTGCCGGTTTCCGCGAGGTGCTGGTCGGCGGCCAGGTGCTGTACGTCTCCGATGACGGCCGTTACCTGATGCAGTCCCAGCCGTACGACATCCAGAACACGGCGCCGGTGAGCAGCCAGGGCCTGCTCAGCTACCGCCGCAAGCTGCTCGATGGCGTGCCGCACAACGAGCGCATCGTGTTCGCTGCGCCGAATGCGAAGTACACCGTCAGCGTCTTCACCGACATCGAGTGCGGTTACTGCCGCAAGCTGCACCAGGACATCGCCGAGCTCAACCGCAACGGCATCACCGTGGAATACCTCGCGTTTCCGCGCATGGGCCTGGGCAGCCAGGACTACACCGACATGATCTCGGTCTGGTGCGCGGCCGATCGCAAGCAGGCCTTGACCGCGGCCAAGACCGGCAAGGCGGTCACCCCGAAGAACTGCACCAATCCGGTGGCCATGCAGTACAAGCTTGGCCAGCAGATGGGCGTCAACGGCACGCCGGCGATCTTCGCCGCCGACGGCACCCAGCTCGGTGGCTACCTGCCGCCGGCCCAGCTCAAGGCGGCGCTGGAGCGCGTCTCGGCAGGCGGTAGCCGCTGAAACAGAACGCCCCGGCCAGGCCGGGGCGTTTTTTTCACTCGGCGGGAGCGCCCTGCTCGATCAGCGGGGCCGCGTCCCGCGCCACGGCATCACTTCAAGCCGTCGCTGATCGCCTTGGTCAGGGTGCCCTGCGCATCATCGCCACTGAACTCCCAGAAGAACGCACCGCCCAGGCCCTGTGTTTTCACATAGCCCATTTTCTCGGTAACCATCGCCGGCGTGTCCAGACTCCAGAACGTGGTGCCGTTGGAGATCCACGTGGCCTTGGCGACGTTGTCGGTGTAGACCGGCCAGTTGAGGTTCTTCAGCACCTTCCAGTCTTCGATGCCGGCTTCGTAGGTGCCCGGCGCAGCCCCGCTGGCGCTCTTGTAGAGGCCGTTGTTGCCGCTGGCCACACCGGTCCAGCCGCGCCCGTAGTAGCCGATGCCCAGGTTCAACTTGCTGGCCGGCACCCCGCGGCTGAGGAAGGCCTCCATCGCATCATTGCTGTTGTAGAACTTCTGGTCACCGGTGGAGGGATCGGCCGGTGAATCGAACAGCGCCGAGTGGTGGTTGGTCTGCGGATCCCACGCGCCGTGGAAGTCGTAGGTCATCACGTTGATGAAATCCAGGTACGGGTGGTAGCTGGCCGGATCGGTCACGCGGATCTTGTCCACGCCTGCGCCCACGGCGACCGTCAGCAGCAGGCCCGGCCGCACCGCATCGAGCTGGCGGCGGAACTCGGCCAGCAGCGCGGTGAAGTTGGCGTTGTCCGCCGGCGTGCCGCAGCTCAGCCCGCAGGCCACCGGGTACTCCCAGTCGATGTCGATGCCATCGAACACGCCGAGCGCGGCACCTGCGCCGCCCGCACCGTCGGCGACCGGCAGGTTGCCCTTGATGTAGGCATCGATGCACGAGGCCACGAACGCCTGCCGGTTGGCCGGCTGCGCCGCGCTGGAGAAGCCGCGCGACCAGGTCCAGCCGCCGAGCGAGATCAGCACCTTGATGTTCGGGTGCTTGGCCTTGAGCTGCTTGAGCTGGTTCCAGTTGCCGCGCAGCGGCTGGTCCCACGTGTCGCCCGTGCCACTGACGCTGTCGCCGGCAGCGAAGGATTTGCCATAGTCGGCATACGCATCACCGCCCACGCCGGTGTTCGGGTCGGAGGCCTGGGTCACGCCCACTTCGCAGCGGTTGTTGCGTACATTGCCGAAGGCGTAGTTGATGTGGGTCAGCTTGGCTGCCGAGCCGCTGGTGTCGATGTTCTTGACCTGGTAATTGCGGCCGTAGATGCCCCATTGGGTGAAGTAGCCGATCACGCGTTTGTTGCCGCCCCCGCCGCCGCCGGCGGCCGTGGTCACGCTGATCGAGCCGCTCTGCGCCGAGGCGTTGCCGGCGTTGTCGCGCGCGCGCACGGTGTAGGTGTAGGCCGTGCTCGCGGTGAGGCCGCCATCGGTGTACTGGGTGGCACTGGGTGAGCCGACCAGGCTGCCGTTGCGGTACACGTCGTAGCCGGCCACGCCGCTGCCGCCGCTGTTGTCGGTGGCGGCGTTCCAGGTCAGGTTCACCGTGGTGGCGGTCCTGGAAGGTGAGGCCAGCCCACCCGGCACGCTGGGCGGGGTGGTGTCGTCGCTGGCCGCGGTGACGGTCACGTTGACCGTGGCCGAGGAGGTCACCGCGTTGTTGTTGTCGGTGGCCACCGCCTTGAAGGTGTGGCTGCCGGCCGAGGCGTTGCTCCACACCACGCTGTAAGGCGCGCTGGTGTCGATGCCCAGCGAGGTGCCGCCACGGAAGAACTCGACCTTGCTGATGCTGCCGTCGGTGTCGCTGGCATTGGCGCTGACGGTGATGCTGCTGCCGGCGGTGAAGCTGGCCCCGGCCGTGGGCGAGGTCAGTGCGACGCTGGGCGGCTGGTTGCTGCCGCTGCCATCGCAGGCGCCCAGGTTGGTGTAGTAGGGCGCACCGGCCGGGTGGTCGGGCGGGGCGTTCCAGATGTCCTGGTTGGCGCGGTACAGCACGCCGCCTTTCTGCAGGGTCTGGCCGGCCAGGTAGATGGCCGCGCCGTTCCATTCGGGTACCCCGGTACAGTTCGCGGCCTGCACCAGCGTGGGGGTGCCAGCGGCAGCGGCCAGGGCCAAGGCGAGCAGCCAGCGCTGTCGGCGCGGCATGAGGGCGGGGGAGGAAAACGATGTCACTGCACGGCGCGCAATCGGGTCTGGCATGGTCGGTCTCCGATCAGGTGGGCGCATGCCGCCGGGATGGCGGCATGCGTGCAGCAGGTCCGGGCGCCGGTGAGAGAGGCCGGCAACGACATGGGGGACGGACAGCACCGGGCACTGGGCCAGGTGGTGATAACGTTGTCATGTAATCCCGGCGCAATCCGTGAACCAGCGCATGGTTCGGGCGTGAACGCCCCTGGCCCCCTGCTTGGGCGGCCGATCCCCCGGGCCGGGCCGCGGCGGCCGAGTTGGGTACAATAGTGGGCCCCGTTCCCAACCACGGTTCCCCGGACATGATGGTCCTCGAGGGCGCATCCGCCCTTTCGCCGTTCCGCCGCGAACGTCTTGAATCCCGCCTGCAGTCCCTGGCCGCCGATCTGCGCATCACCGGTGCCTGGCATGTCTACTTCATCCAGACCGAGGGCGATGCGGCCCCGGACCCGGCGATCCTGAGCCGGATCCTGGAAGCCCAGCCGGACCTGGCCGGGCCTGAGGACGGGGCGGTATCGCGCTTCGTGGTGCCGCGGTTGGGCACGCTGTCGCCGTGGTCGAGCAAGGCCACCGAGCTGGTCCGCGGCGCCGGGCAGCCGATCCGCCGGGTCGAACGCGGCCTGCGCATCGATCTGGCCGGCTGGCCGGCCGACGCGGCTGCGCAGGAGGCGGTGATCCGCGCGCTGCACGACCCGATGACCCAGTCCGTGCTGGCCGAGACCGCCCAGGCGCAGGCGCTGTTCAGCGCCCCGGCCCGCGGTGAGCTGGAACGGATCGCCCTGGATGACCTGGAGGCAGCCAACAGCCGCCTCGGCCTGGCCATGGCCCAGGACGAGATCGACTACCTGCGCCAGCGCTTCGGCGAACTGGGCCGCAAGCCGTCGGACGTGGAACTGATGATGTTCGCGCAGGCCAACTCCG
>NZ_DJUS01000011.1:592-1258 GCF_002438365.1 Pseudomonas sp. UBA6276 | reverse complement strand
CAAGATCTTCAATGCCAGCTGGACCATCGACGGTGCCGACCAGTCGCACTCGCTGTTCCGGATGATCAAGAACACCCACCAGCAGACCCCGCAGCACACGTTGAGCGCGTACAGCGACAACGCCGCCGTGGTCGCCGGTTTCCCGGCCGCGCGCTATCGCCCGGACCCGGCCACCGGTCAGTACCGCAGCGAAGCCGTGGTCGATTCGGCGTTCTGCATCAAGGTGGAAACGCACAACCACCCGACCGCGATCGCCCCGTTCCCGGGCGCGGCCACCGGTGCGGGCGGCGAAATCCGCGATGAAGGCGCGACCGGCCGCGGCGGCAAGCCCAAGGCTGGCCTGACCGGGTTCTCGGTCTCGCACCTGCGCATCCCGACCCTGCCGCAGCCGTGGGAAGCGCCGCGCGCGCTGAACCCGCGCATGGCCCCGGCGCTGGACATCATGCTGGACGGCCCGCTCGGCGGCGCTGCGTTCAATAATGAATTCGGCCGCCCGAATCTGCTGGGCTACTTCCGCAGCTTCGAACTGCCTGAAGGCGAGGGCCTGACCCGCGCGTACGATAAGCCGATCATGCTGGCCGGTGGCCTCGGCGCGATCGACCAGAACCAGGTCGAGAAGCTGCGCCTGCAGCCTGGCGATGCGGTGATCGTGCTCGGCGGCCCGGC
>NZ_DJUS01000011.1:0-466 GCF_002438365.1 Pseudomonas sp. UBA6276 | reverse complement strand
TGGAGCGTCGCTGCCAGGAAGTGATCGACCGCTGCGTCGCCCTCGGCTTGGACAACCCGATCCGCTGGTTCCATGACGTCGGCGCGGGTGGCCTGTCCAACGCGATTCCGGAATTGCTGCACGACTCCGGCGTGGGCGGTGTGATCGATCTGGGCAAGGTGCCCACCGATGACCCGTCACTGTCGCCGATGCAGTTGTGGTGCAACGAATCGCAGGAACGCTATGTGCTCGGTGTGCCGCAGGCGCGCCTGGCCGAGTTCGCCGCGCTGTGCGCACGCGAGCGCTGCCCGTTCGCCGCGGTCGGTGTCGCCACGGCAGAAGAGCGGCTGGTGGTGGCCTATGGCGCGACCGTGGGCAACACCCCGGCCGATGCCCCGATCGACCTGCCGATGGACGTGCTGTTCGGCAAGGCGCCGAAGATGCACCGCGACACCGTGCACCCGGCGGCGCCGCGCTGGCCGGCGCT
>NZ_DJUS01000179.1:3527-3812 GCF_002438365.1 Pseudomonas sp. UBA6276 | reverse complement strand
GCTTGCCGCCTTCCAGCGTCTCGCCGATGCCCATGTCCATGATCAGGTGGCGCACACCGGCCACCAGGTGATACAGCAAGGCGGACAGCAGGGCCCAGATCACGAACTTGGCCAGCGGGCTGGTCATATACGCCTTCACCTCGCCGAAGCCTTCCTCGGAGCCCAGGGATTTGCCCAATGCGTACAGCATGAGAGCGATGCCCAGGAACAGGATGACACCGGATATACGATGGAGAATGGACGTGTAAGCAGTGACAGGGAGTTTGATGGTCCTTAGGTCTAGGT
>NZ_DJUS01000179.1:1978-3498 GCF_002438365.1 Pseudomonas sp. UBA6276 | reverse complement strand
CTAGGTTTACAGGTCGTTGGCTATTCACGGCTTTTTTCACACTGAAGAGCCCCTAGCAAGCAGGGCAAGTTGTAGGGAAGTGTACTGGTCAGGTACTCACCACCCAGGGAGTGACGACCCCGTCGAAATGGCTCGGAAAAGCCCCCGGCGGTCGGCTGCCGAGTATAGACAGTTAGGCTACTAATGACAACGCACTCGCAGGTCTCGGACGGCGGATTGCGCAGGTAGGGCAAAAGGTTTGAACGAGTCGGAATTTCGCGAAAAAAGCACGCTCGAAGCCCTCTGGGGCCTCACTTTAAGCAAATTGACATTCGAATTTATCTCACTATAGTGGTGCGGGCCCTGCGTGGGGGGTCTGTCTGATGATTTCAAGCATTAATAGGAGGCCACATGGCTGACAAAAAAGCGCAGTTGATCATCGAGGGCGCAGCCCCCGTCGAGCTGCCGATTTTAACCGGCACCGTTGGTCCCGATGTAATCGACGTCAGGAGTTTGACTGCCACGGGCCGCTTCACTTTCGACCCAGGCTTCATGTCGACCGCTTCGTGCGAGTCGAAGATCACCTACATCGACGGCGATGCCGGAATCCTGCTGCACCGCGGCTATCCGATCGAGCAACTCGCCGAACAATCCGACTACCTTGAAACCTGCTACCTGCTGCTCAACGGCGAATTGCCGACTGCCGAGCAGAAGGCCAAGTTCGTCGGCAACATCAAGAACCACACCATGGTTCACGAGCAGTTGAAGACCTTCTTCAACGGCTTCCGCCGCGATGCCCACCCCATGGCCATCATGTGCGGAGTGGTCGGCGCACTGTCCGCGTTCTACCATGACTCGCTCGACATCAATAACCCTCAGCATCGCGAGATCTCGGCGGTACGCCTGGTAGCCAAGATGCCGACACTGGCAGCCATGGTCTACAAGTACTCCATGGGCCAGCCCATGATGTACCCGCGCAACGATCTTTCGTATGCCGAAAACTTCCTGCACATGATGTTCAACACCCCGTGCGAGATCAAACCGATCAGCCCGGTGCTGGCCAAGGCAATGGATCGCATCTTCATCCTGCACGCCGACCACGAGCAGAATGCGTCCACCTCTACCGTGCGCCTGGCAGGCTCTTCGGGCGCCAACCCGTTCGCCTGCATCGCTGCCGGCATCGCGGCGCTGTGGGGCCCTGCCCACGGCGGTGCCAACGAAGCCGTGCTGACCATGCTCGATGAAATCGGCGATGTTTCCAACATCGACGCCTTCATTGCCAAGGCCAAGGACAAGAACGATCCGTTCAAACTGATGGGCTTCGGCCACCGCGTCTACAAGAACCGCGACCCACGGGCCACGGTGATGAAGCAGACCTGCGACGAAGTATTGAAGGAACTGGGCATCAAGAACGATCCGCAACTCGAACTGGCCATGCGCCTGGAAGAGATCGCCTTGACCGACCCGTACTTCATCGAGCGCTCGCTGTACCCGAACGTCGATTTCTATTCGGGCATCATCCTCAAGGCCATCGGCATTCC
>NZ_DJUS01000179.1:0-1863 GCF_002438365.1 Pseudomonas sp. UBA6276 | reverse complement strand
GGCCGCCCTCGGGCGGCCTTTTGCTTTTCTATTGTTCCGCCTTGGCACGCAGCGCCTTGAGGGTGTTGAATGGCGCATCCACGACAAACTTGTTGGCAAGCCAGGAAGGCACGCTGCCGCCAGGCTCGGTGTGCACCTGGTAGATCACTTGGGTCTGATTGGCACCCTGAGGCACCATCTTCCAGAAGCCTTCGACCTGAGCCACGCGCACGAAGCCCTTCTCCTCTGGCACATAGTTTGCCGCCCCGGCCAGGTTGCGGGTAACGCTGCCATCGCTGCCATCCACCGTGGTGATGTGCAACACTGAATCCCTCGGCGTCACCGGCCACGGCGTATTGAACTGGGTGTAGGTCCATGTCTGATCGCCCTGATGCTTGAGCAGCTTCTGCGTCTTGCACTCGTGAATCCAAGTGCACGCGCCGGCGACGTCTTCCTGCATCGCCCGCAACTTCGCTACGCTGGCCTTGATGACGGTTTCGCCACGATAGGCCTTGTACTTGGAGCCTGCGACCTCGCTCAAGGAGACCTTGATCCCCTCCTCGTCCTTGGCCACCACCCACGGCTCCGCCTGGGCAGACATGTGGACGCTGCCCAGCAGGGCTACCAGCGCTATTGAATGCATCGCTCTCATTGTTGTTGTTCCTTGTTGTCGAGAATGGAGCCCTTGCCTATGCGGTCATCTGCTCCCACCAACCCAGAATGCGCACGGCATCCTGATCGCTGTCACCGCACACCTCGGGATCGGCATTGAACGCCGAGCACACTGCCGGCCGCTCGGGCAAACCGAACAGCGCACAGAGGTTGTCCAGAGATAGCTGCACGCAGCGCTGCCCTGCCGGCTTGCCTAAAGGCATGCCAGGAATAGGCGAACTGATGGAAGGGGCGATACAGCAGGCGCCACAGCCTTCGCGGCATTTCATGACGTCATGACCTCACAGGCACGAAGGGTTGAAGAGCCCCCATGGTAGTGACCAAACGAGCGTTTGAAAATGCCCGCATCGATATTTCAGTCAGCCAAACTGTAACGGCCGATACCGCAACGGGCACTGATCACTGCTTGAAATTGAAGTCCAGCGCCGCACCCTCGACTTCACGACCGTCGCCGCGCCGCTGCAGCTGCATTTCGTTGTTCAGCAGACGACCATTGAGCTGGAAATCCTCATTGCCCTTGTCACTGAAGAAAGCGGGCAGGATGGGCTTGGGCGCACGCTCGGCAAGCGGAGTCGGCTGGACCGCAGCGTTGACAGGCTGAGTCGGCGGTTTGAGGTCCTTGACGATGTCCTTGGGCAGGCTCAGATCCAGCTTGGCCTCAGGCACAGGAGTGGCGATGACGTCCGACTCCTTACGCGAACGGCTTTTGGCCGCCTTCTTGCGAACCGCCGGTTTTTTTGCCACGGCCTTCTTTGCCGGCGCGTCAGTTTTGACGACAGGCTTGTCAGCTTCCGCCGAGCGCGCTGCGGAAGACGGACTTTCCGACGTTTGTGCCTGAACGCAAGGCACTGCGAAGACGCCTAGATTCAAGCAGAAGACCAGCAATGCAATACGACGCATGGTGTTCATAAGAGCACGGCAACAACGATGAGAGCCCTATGCTCCGCGTTCGCGGTCGAGCTGACAAGCCCCCTGAGCGCTTTCAATAGGAAACTCCTGACTCCTGACACAATTGACGTGCCAGTACACCCAGCGTCGCCAGGGCACGCTCCGCCTCGCGATTCCACGGCACGCCGCAATTGAGCCGAACGCAGTGGTTGAACTGCTCTGTATTGCTGAAGATCAGCCCCGGGGCAATGCTGATCCCCTGCTCCAGCGCGCGAACGTGCAGTTCCTGGGTATTGACCCGGCCCGGCAGACTGACCCAGAGAA
>NZ_DJUS01000178.1:12689-20356 GCF_002438365.1 Pseudomonas sp. UBA6276 | reverse complement strand
GGGGGGGGGGGCGCCGCGCGCCCCCCCCCCCGCCGACGCCGTCTATTCAGCAGCCCAGCGCGTCGGCGGCTTCAGTCAATGAGCTGACGACGATGTCCCACGCCTGGGTCGGAGCGAGATCCTTGGTCTGCTGGGCTCCGTACTCGGTGGGCCGGCAGACGAATACCGTGCGCATGCCGTTTTCCCGTGCCGCGACCAGATCGTCGTTGTGCGCGGCGACCATCGCGGTTTCCTCGGGCAAACGCCCCACGGCGGCGATGGTCCGTTGATAGGTCACCGCCTGCGGCTTGTAGGAGCGGCTCAGTTCTGCACCGCCAATCACGTCCCAAGGCAGACCGGCATATCGGGCCAGGTTGAGCATCCCGGCAATGTGCCCGTTGGACAGCGCGCCGATGGCAAACCTGCGCTTGAGTCGAGTGAGCCCGGCCACGGAGTCGGGCCACGGGTCGAGGCGTTCCCATGCCCTGGTCAGCTCGTCGCGCTGCTGGACCGGGATAGTGGCCAGGTCCACGCCATGTCGCGTCAGCACCGTGTCCAGGTTCTCGCGGTTGAGCACATCCAACGTCACGTATTGCCGCCGCCCCGACCTCACCTCCCCCATCGAGGGCTGATACAGCCCGCGCCAATCGCTGGCGAACTGCAACGGATCGACTGAAATGGCATGACGCGCCAGAAAGGGTTCCACCTCCCGTGCCACGCTGGTACGCCAGTCGACGACGGTACCGAATACGTCGAAACCCAGGAAAGCGACCTGATCGAACACAGGGTTCATGTTTTGCCCTCGACGATGGCGCAGGGGATATCCCCGCACTCGCTGTACAGGGATAGACCGGCGTGCACCTCGGCCGTTTGATTGGAATTCACCGCAGGCACGATGAACGCCAACCACTGAGCTCAACCGATCGGCAGTTCGCCGGTCACGATTGCCGTGACCAGAAAGATCCCGAACATCGGCAGCGACCACTTGAAGAACTCCTTCTGGTATTCACCGAAGGTCATCTCGGTGCGGTTCATCAGCAGGAACAGCCAGGCCACGGTGGGGCTGGCGTAGCGCAGCGCCTGACCCATGAACGAAGCGACGCCGATTTCGGTGGGGGTGATGCCAAAGCTGTATGCGATCGGCGCGACCACCGGCAGGATGCCGAAATAGTACGCATCCACCGGCAATGCGTAGCAGGCCAGCGCGCCGAGGAAGGCGAAGATCAGCGCCGTGTGGCTGCCCATCGATTCGGGAATCAGGCTGGCCATGTGCTCGGCCACCGCGCCGGCCATGCCGCTGCCGTTGAATATGCCGAGAAAGCAGCCCGCCGCCAGAATGATCGATGCCACCGCCACCGCATCGCCGCCGTTGGCGGTGATGCGCTCGCGCTGCTCCACCGCGGTGTAGTTGACGGTCAGTGCCAGCGCCGTGCCCAGCATGAACACCACCGCGCCACTGGCCCAGCCGGCGATGAGGATCACCAGCATGGCCACCGTCAGTGCCAGGTTGAACAGAAACAGCTTGGGTCGCTTCAGTTCCTTGTCGTGGTCTTCGATGACCGTGACCATGTCGGCGATCTGCTCGGCGGTGACAATGACCTTTTCACCGGCAACGAAGCCCAGGCGCTTGCGCTCCTTGATGCCCATCAGGTAAGCCATGCCGAACACGTAGATGAACGACACCCCCAGAATCGGCAGGATCGCCACGAACAGCGTGTTGACCTCGAGGTTGAGCACCGCCGCCGCCCGTGCCAACGGACCGCCCCAGGGTAGGCAGTTGCCCAGCCCGCACGGCAGGATGATCAGCATGGCCAGGTTGGACAGCTTCATGCCCATCTGCTTGTACAGCGGCAGGAACGCGGTGGTGATGATCAGGATGGTGGTGGTGCCGTCACCGTCCAGGGTCACCACCGAGGAGGTGAATGCCGTCACCAGGATGATCTTCAGCGGGTCGCCGTTGGCCTTGCGGATCAGGTAGGTGCACAGCGGGTCGAACAGCCCCACGTTCATCATCAGGCTGAAATACAGCACGGCGAACAGAATCATCACCGTCGGGTTCACGGTGCCCAGGGAGACCTTGCCCTCTGCGCCCTGGGAATAGAACAGGCCCTCCCTGATCCACTTAATGATCATCTCCAGCGGCACACCGCTGAGCAGGCAAACCAGCACTCCGACCGCCAGTGACACGACGATCAAGCCAGTGAAGGGCGAAAGTTTCTGCCTGATCACCAGCAGCAGGAACGACGTGATCAACGTATAGCCCAGAATGGTCAGCATCCGAACGTCTCCACCTATTATTTTTATCGTGAGAAGCAGCGTCTGTTACGCAGGCCCGGCCTCGGCCGCCGAGCCTGTCGGGCTTCAGCGGCCCTGCAGCAATTGGGTGACCCAGTCGGGTGCCAGCTCAGGCAGCGGCTCGCCGCCGTCGCGGCAGCGCACGTAGTGGTCGATCACTTCGCGGCGCTGCTCTTCGTAGGCGCTCTTCTTTTCCGATGCTTCGAGCACTTCCAACAGGCGTGCCCGCGGCACCACGGTAACGCCGTCGTAATCGCCGAACACCAGATCGCCCGCTGCCACCTCGACACCGGCGCAGGTCACGGTGGTGTTGATCTTGCCGGGCCCCTGCTTGCCGGGACTGCGCTGCATGAAGCCCTTGGCGTAGACAGGGATGTCCAGCTCGGCGAGCGGTACCTTGTCGCGCACGCAGCCATCGATGACCAGCCCGGTGAGCCCGACAGCCTGCGCAGCGCCCGCCATCAGGTCGCCGATGTAGGCCCGCCCCGGGTAGCCCTTGCCGGCGACCACCAGTACGTAACCAGGCTGGCCTTGATACACGGCCACGTGAATCGGAAAGTTGTCGCCGTCTTCGGTGTCGACGGTGTACGCGGTGCCAAGCATGATCTTGCGCTCGTCGAGCGGCATCAGGTCGGCGTCCATGGCGCCGTTGCGGGCGATGCCCAGCTTGGCCATGCCATCGCACAACTGGGCGGGACTGAGCTTGCGGAATCGGTCGAGCAGGTCTTGGGGGATCAGTTCAGGCAGCGGCAGATAGTGTTCGGTATTCATGGAGTGGTCCTCAGCGATGGTTGACCAGGTGGCGAATGGCGGCGCGGTAGTCCAGTTCGCTGCCGTTCTCGCCCAGTTGCGTGTGCCAGTCGGTGGCGGCAAGCTTTTCCAGCTGGCGATGGCTGGCCCGCGACATGGTGGCGTCGACCCCGGCGTCTTCGAGGGTGGCGACCACGTCGTCCATCTCGGCGCTGCGGCGCTTGGCGTGAATCAGGGTGCGGGCGGTAAAGGTGTTGGCCAGTTGCTCGACGGTCTTGCCATCGAGGGATTCGCCCAGAGACTCGACCAGTGTGTCGAGCACGCCGAACTTCTCCCCCGCCTGAAAGGCTTCGATCAGCAGTTGCGGCAGGCCTTTCATCACCACGCTTTTGAGCATCTTGATCGCCGACGCGGCGCCCGCCTCGGCGTCGAGCACGGTCAGACGCATGCCGTGGGGCGTGAACGTTTCGGCAAAAACCGATGCGCCCTCACCTGCCAGCAACATGGGCACGCGGTGATTGTTGCCGGGCACCGTGCCCATGACCGCGGCGTCGCAGAACGCCACGCCTTCGGCCCTGGGCAATGCGTCGATGGCCTGCTTGACGGTGGGCGCGGCCGAGTTCATGTCGACATAGGTTTGCCCGGCTACGAGCAGCGGCAGGATGCGCTCGGCCACTGCCAGGGCGCTGCTGGCGCTGGTCAGACAGAGGATGAAGCGGGCGCCTTGGCAGGCGTTTTCCAGAGAGTCGAAGAGTGTGACTCGGGTGTTCTCGGCACGCTGGCGGATCGCCGCGCCGCGCTGGGGATCGTCTGCGTGGGCATCGTAGGCGCCGAGTTGCAGATCGGCTTGGGTGTGCAGACCGGTGGCCAGGTGGTAGGCGGCTTCGCCAAACCCGATGAAGACCAGTTTCATCCGTGTGTTCCTTCTTTGTATTGTTATTGAAGGAGTGGGAGCAAGGCATGTGCCAAAGTTCGCTGGTGGAGTTTTTATCCAGCAGGCTCAGTGAGTTAAGTTCGGCGGGAATACAAGACTGCAGTCCGCTCGCCTGCTGAGTCATTTCAGTTGATTGCAAAAGCTTTCATCAGCCCCTAACGTGCAATGCGTGCCATCGATCCATGACAACTCCAACAAGAAGGACGCCTCCCATGCAGGGCAAACTGGCTGTCATCTCCCCCTCCACCACCCTTACCGCCGTAATGAACCAGGTATTGGAACGACGCGGCCTGACCGTGGCCGTGGTGGAGGCTGCGCAGCACCAGGCTGTACTGATGGCGCAGCAGGCGCTCGATGCGGGCGCCAGTGTGCTGATCAGCCGCGGCAAGACCGCCAGCGTGCTGCGCGAGCGCTTCCAGGTGCCGATCGTGGAGGTGCGTCATACCTTTTTCGATTGCATCAATGCCTACCACCAGGCGCTGAAGGTGTCGCAGCGAATCGCCTTCCTCGCCACTTCGGACGGTTACGCCGCCATCCTGGAAAAGGCCCGGCCTTTCATGCCGGAGGTGACCATCTGCTCGATCGACCCGTTCGGCAGCGCCCAGAGCACCGACCTGCAACTCGACCGTCTGCAGGCCGAAGGCATCGAGGTGGCCATCGGTGGTCTGTCGCTGGAGCCGGCCGTCAGGGCACGCGGCCTGCGCTACGTGATGTCCGAGGCCGATGCTGACGCCGCCTTCGATGCCATCGACGAAGCCCTGCACCTGCTGCGCATCGAGCAGGAGCGTCTGCACAAGCGCCTGGAACTGCAGGGGCGCTACGAGATGATTCGCTCCATCCTCGACTGCGTGTCCGAAGGCATTTTCAGCATCGACAGCGACGGGGTCATCACCAACATGAACAACGTCGCCACCCAGTACCTGGGAGCCGTAGGCTGCGGCGCCAAGGTGGCCGGTCTGCTGCCCCAGGATTACTTCGCCCGGGTGCTGGACAAGGGCGAGGCGGTGCGTGGCGCCCTGATCAACCTGGGGCGCCTGTCGCTGACCCTGAGCATCGCGCCGATCACCTTGGGCCAACAGGTGATCGGCGCCGTCGCAACCCTGCAGAAGCAGACTGAAATCAAAGCCATCGAGCAGAAAATGCGCCGGCAACTGGCGCGCCAGCACGTGGCCGAGAACACCTTCGCTTCGATCATCGGCAGCAGTCCGGCGCTGGCCAAGGCCAAGCGGCTGGCGCAGACCTTCGCTGCGGTGGACAGCACGGTGATGATCGAAGGCGAAACCGGGACCGGCAAAGAGTTGTTCGCCCAGAGCATTCACAACGCCTCGAAACGCCGCCACGGTCCGTTCGTGGCGATCAACTGCGCAGCCTTCGCACCTGGCGTGCTGGAGAGCGAGCTGTTCGGCTACGTGAAAGGCGCTTTCACCGGTGCCCTGGCCGAGGGCAAGGCCGGTGTGTTCGAGCTGGCTCACACCGGCACGATCTTTCTCGACGAGATCAGCGAAACATCGGCGGAAATCCAGCTCAAACTGCTGCGCACGCTGCAGGAGCGCAAGGTGGTGCGAATCGGCGACGACAAGGTCACGCCGGTGGACATTCGCATCATCACCGCCAGCAACAAACGCCTGCCGCAGTTGGTCGCCCAGGGGTTGTTTCGCGAGGACTTCTTCTACCGCATCTGCGTGCTCAAATTGCAACTGCCCGCCCTGCGCGAGCGCCGTCAGGACATTCCGGAGCTGGTCACCCACCTGCTGGCCAGCTCAGGCATCCCCGCTGCGCCCCCTGGACCGCAGCTGCTGGCGCGGCTGAGCGCCTACGAATGGCCGGGCAATATTCGTCAGCTGGGTAATATCGTCGAACGTCTGGCGGTCATGAGCCAGGGCCGCGACATGAGCGGCGCCTGGGTGGAGGAAGCACTGGAAGACTTGCCCCCGCCCGCCCCGGCCACCCCTGGACTTGCCCGCAGCGAGCAGCAGGTGCTGCTCGACACGTTGCAGAGCGTGCGAGGCAATCGTGAACAGGCGGCGCGGCTGTTGCAGATCAGCACCACGACCCTGTGGCGGCGCATGAAGAAGTATCAGGAGGCGGACCCGGAGGCCTTCGCCGGGACCCGTCTTTACGGGCCGCTGGAATCATCGCTGAAGGGCTAGGCTGGGGCTTCAGGAATAGACCTGGACGCGCTGGCGGACCGGCTGGGCTTGGCGTACAGGCTGCTGCTGACGCGTCAATTGCGCCTGGACCACCGCCACCGCATCCAGCACGCGGTGCGTCCAGCGGTCGTCATCGGGACGGACCACGACCACGCGAAAGCCGTGCTCGTGGCCCTCGCTTTCCACGCCTTCGGAATCGTCGACGTGCAGGTCGATATCGAAGGCCGGCGGAAACTTCGAGGGCGACAGGCTCATGCCATGGCTGGCCAGGGCCCGGCTGTGGACCTCGCTGTTGACCACGCCATCCACCCGAATGCCGTGCAGCAGCAGCCAGCGCTTGATGTAGGCCGGCGTGCGGCCCGACGAGGTGTACACCCAGATGCTGCAACCCTGACGGCGCAGTTCACGGGTCAAGGAGCGGGTGCCGATACGCAGTGGCTCACCCAGCCAGCGGTGGACGAAGCCAGGCAGCCAGCTGCGCTCGGCCTCGCTGTGATGGGGCAGGCATGCCAGGGTGTCGTCGATGTCGAATGAAATACGCACGCGCGGACGGTTGAACGGATTCATCGGAATAAGACCTGTGATCGCTTGCCACATCGGTTTGAGCCACGTTTGTCGAGTGTCGGATTCATCGTCCCCTGCCCTCATGCAGCGCCAGCTGCTTGTGAGTGAGGAAGAACTTTTTCGGGTCCGGCGCCTGTTCTTCGAGAAAGGCGGCGTACTTCTTCTTGATCTTGGGCAATTCG
This sequence comes from Pseudomonas sp. UBA6276, assembly GCF_002438365.1. Classification (NCBI taxonomy): domain Bacteria; kingdom Pseudomonadati; phylum Pseudomonadota; class Gammaproteobacteria; order Pseudomonadales; family Pseudomonadaceae; genus Pseudomonas; species Pseudomonas sp. UBA6276. The sequence goes on along the minus strand of NZ_DJUS01000178.1, from coordinate 13,502 downwards.
TAAAGCGCCTTGACGCCATGCTTGGCGGAATTGCGGATCACCGACGAGGGGTTGAAATAGCCCGGCGCATTATCCACCGAGAGCACGAAAGGTGGTAGCCCTGCGCGGATCAGCAGGTAGCTGACGATCAGCGAGCCGGTGCGATTGTTGCCTTCGATGAACAGCTGCGGCTTGCTCAGAATGCGCACGTACACGCCTGCCGCACGCTTCCAGACCGACTCGCTGCGGTAGGTGCAGTACCAGTTGTAGAGGTCCTTGATGCCGCCTTCGGTGTTGTTGAAGAAATGCTCTTCCGTGGCGGCCAGGTGCTGGGCGAACTCGACGCGGCGCGCCGGATCACGCCCGCAGAGCACGGTGGCGTTGATCTCCAGCATGAGGTTGACCTGTTGCAGATCGAACAGGTCCACCCCCTGCGCCACGTAGTCGTCGACCAGGGCGTAGCCGGCCAGGACGTTCTCCACCACCTCGTCGGTCAACGGATCACGCTGCTCGGTGAAGTGCTTGCTGAGCTCGGCGAAGCGGCCCTGCACTTCACGCAGAGCTCGTTCGATCGCGGCCAAATCGAGACGACGGGTTACCGACATGAATGATCCTGAATCCTTGAGGAGTGAGGCAAAACGAGGGCTTCCTGCCATCGGTCAGCTGAACTTGCCGCTGATGTAATCACCGGTCATCTGTTCGCGCGGGTTCTCGAAGATCTGCGCGGTCGGGCCCATTTCCACCAGGTATCCGGTGCGCGTGCCCTGGGAGATGTCCACCGAGAAAAACGCGGTCGTGTCGGCGACGCGGATGGCCTGCTGCATGTTGTGGGTG
>NZ_DJUS01000178.1:0-12593 GCF_002438365.1 Pseudomonas sp. UBA6276 | reverse complement strand
TCCTTGACCTCGTCCCACAGCGCGGCACCCTGCAACGCGTGCTTGACCCGATCGCCCAGGTCGCCCTTGTAGCGGTTCAGCCGCAGGCCGAAGGCGACGTTGTCGAAGATGCTCATGGAAAACGGGTTGGGCTGCTGGAACACCATGCCGATGTAACGGCGCACCACCACCGGGTCCACGCCCTTGCCGTACACGTCCTGACCCAGGAAATGCACGTGGCCTTCGAAGCGAAAGCCTTTCACCAGGTCGTTCATGCGGTTCAAACTGCGCAGCACGGTGCTCTTGCCACAGCCCGAGGGGCCGATGAAGCCGGTGATCTTGTTCTTCTCGATGGGCACGTGGCTGTCACGCACGGCCATGAAGTTGCCGTAGAAAATCTTGTCGAGCTTGCAGTCCATGACCACAGGTGCCTGGGTCGCGAACGGGACGGCTTTTTGCACGGATAGTACACTCACAATATAGGTGCTCCCATTCTCAGAACTTGGGCTTGCCGAAAACACGACTGACAATGTTCACAAACAGCACGATCATCACCAACACGAGGGAGGCCGCCCAGGCGAGCTCCAACTGGTTGTCGAAGGGCATGCCGGAAAAGTTGTAGATCAGCACGGCCAGCGAAGCGGTGGGGTTCATGACCGCCAGGCTGCCGTCGTGGTAGATCCAGTAGTTGCTGAACAGCGCGGTGAACAACAGCGGCGCGGTTTCCCCAGCGGCGCGTGCCACGGCGAGCATGACCCCGGTAAGAATCGCTGGCATGCCGGTGGGCAGAATGATCTTCCAGATCACCTGGGAGCGCGTGCAGCCCATGCCATAGGCGGCGTCTTTCATCACCTTGGGCACCATCTTCATCGACTCTTCGGCGGTCAGCACCACGATCGGCAGCATCAGCACCGCCAGGGCCACACCGCCCGCAGGGGCCGAATAGGTACCGGTGGTCATCACCACCAGCGCATAGGCGAATACCCCGGCCAGGATCGACGGCAGCCCGGTGAGCATCTTCGCCGCGAAACGCGCGGCGTTGGCCAGCTTGCTGTCGGGACCCAGTTCGGCCAGGAACACCGCCGCCATGATGCCGACCGGCACGGCGATCGCCGCAGCGATGCCGACCATCACGAAGGTACCGGCCATGGCGTTGCCGAAGCCGCCGCCGGTCTCGAAACCGGTCGGTGGCAGTTCGGTGAACACCTCGAGGCTCAAACGCGCCCCACCGCGGGTGATCAGCATGTACAGCACCGACAGCAGCGGCACGCTGGCGATCAGCGCGCCCGCCCAGACCAGGGTCGTCAGCACCAGGCTGCGCAGGGCGCGGCCTTCGAACTTGCGTTGCAGACTGGGCAAGGCGGCGGTGGGCGTGCTCAGGCTGTTCATCATTTAGTCCCCCGTTGTGCGTAGACCATGAGCATGGAGCCGATGACGTTGACGATCAGAGTGATCAGCATCAGCACCAGGGCTGCGTACATCAGCACTTCGATCTCGCCCGGTCCGGCTTCCGGGAAGTTCAGCGCCAGCAGGGCCGCCAGCGTGTTGGCCGGTGCGAACAGCGACAGCGAGATGTTGTTGGCGTTACCCACCAGCATCGCCAGGGCCATGGTTTCACCCAGGGCCCGGCCCAGGCCCAGCACCAGCGAGCCGAAGATGCCGGTCGCGGCAGACGGCACCATGACCTTGAGGATCGCTTCCCAGTGGGTGGTGCCCATGCCATAGGCCGCTTGCTTGGTTTTCATCGGCACGGCGGTCAGGGCGTCCTGAGACACGGCAGCGATGGTCGGTAGAATCATGATGGCCAGCACCAGCGCGGCGGGCAGCAGGCCCGGTCCGCTCAGCGATGTGCCGAAAAAGGGGATCCAGCTCAGTTCGGTGTGCAGCCAGGTGGTCAGCGGACGAATGGCCGGGATCACCACGTAGATGCCCCACAGGCCGTAGACCACGCTGGGAATGGCCGCGAGCAGTTCGACGATGGTGCGAAACACGGAAGCCAGCTTGGCCGGAAGGAAATCCTGGGTCAGGAAGATCGCCATGCTGATGCCGAAGAAACCGGCGATGACCAGTGCGATGAAGGCGCTGTAAAGCGTGCCCCAGATGGCTGGCAGAATGCCGTACTTGCCCTGGTTGACGTCCCACACGCTGCCGAACAGTACGTCGAAACCATGTTTTTCCATGCCGGGCAGTGCCTTGCGCCCTACTTCGAAAATCAGGGCAAATACCACGGCCAGAATCAGTACCACACCGACGCGCGCAAGCGCACGAAACGTGCGGTCGACCAGAAAGTCCTTCGTCGAAGGCGGCTGGCAGGCTGAGTCCGGGTTATCCGGTACAACGAAAGGGCTGTTCATCGATAAGTTCCGGGGTGTGGAAGAAGACCTCGCCGGCCAGGGCCGTCAAGCCGTTGCCGAGCGAGGTCCCGCGTCTGTCACTGAATGTTGGCGCTGGCTTTGCGAACCTGCTCGACAACCGACGGCGGCAGCGGGATGTAGCCCATCGAGTCGGCGATCTTCTGGCCTTCGGTCAGGCTGTACTCGACCATGTCACGCATGGCCTTGGCCTTGGCCGGGTTGCCGTTGTCCTTGCGGAAGATCATCCAGGTATAGGTGGTGATCGGGTAGGACTTCTCGCCCTCGGGGTCCGGCAGCCAGGCCACCAGGTTTTCCGGCATCTTCACCGCGGCCAGGGCCTCGGCGCCGCTTTCGGCGTTCGGAACCACGTACTTGCCGGCCTTGTTCTGCAGCACGGCGAAGTCGACCTTGGCCAGTTTGGCGAAGCCGTATTCGATGTAGCCGATCGCGCCCGGGGTCTGGCGCACGGTGGCGGTCACGCCGTCGTTCTTGGGCGACTTGATGAACTTGTCGCTGGCAGGCCAGTTGACGGTATTGCCCTCGCCCAGGTCAGCCTTGAACGCCGGGTTGATGGTGGCCAGGTGCTTGGTGAACACCGCGGTAGTGCCGCTGGAGTCGGCACGCACTACCACGGTGATCGGCATGTCGGTGAGTTTCAGGTCCGGGTTGGCGGCCACGATCTGCGGATCGTTCCACTTGGTGATCTTGCCCAGGAAGATGTTGGAGTAGACGTCGCGTGGCAGTTTCAGGCCCTTGGGGCTGCCCGGCAAGTTGTAGGCCAGAACGATCTCGCCTGCTGTCATCGGCAGCAGCTGGGCGCCTTCGGCGACCTTGGCGATGTCTTCATCTTTCATGGCCGAGTCGCTGGCGGCGAAATCGACGGTCTTGTTCAAAAAGTCCTGTACGCCCGCACCGCTCCCCTTGGACTGGTAGTCGACGGTCACGCCATCGGATTTCTTGCTGAAGTCCTTGAACCAGGTGAGGTAGATCGGGGCCGGAAAGCTGGCGCCAGAGCCGGTCAGGCGGATGCCGTCAGCGGCGAAAACCATTGAGCTGGCGCTGAGCGAAACGCCAACGGCGAGCGCGGCAGACTTCATCAAACTTTTCATCTAAGAAACTCACTGAGATAAAGGGCAACGGAACTGTGCACAGCTTTTGTGACGGTTTGATGAATCCGACGACCGGTGCAGTCGAATTCGCGCAAAACGGGGGCCTCAATCTCATTCACATGTTGTAACCTCCCCCGGCCCTTGCGTGTCCATCCTCGGTAGTCAGGCAAGGGCAATCGGTGTTTTCACGTTTCCGAGGTCCGCGCGCGCGGACCTCCGCTCAAAGAGAATCGAAAGATGCGGCAATCCATGATCAATCGTTGGTGTATGGGCTTGCTGGCCTTGTGCCTATGGGCCAGTGTGCCCGCCCTAGCCGAACCCGCGCCGGCCCCCGCGGCCAGCACCGACAGCGCGCCGGTCGAAGTCCTGGCCACGCCGGCGCAGCTCAGCGACCAGCTCGACCAGATCCGGCAGAAGGTGTCCACCGCCGCCAATGACGACCTGCTCGCCAGTCTGCGCCAGGCCGCCCTGCAGGTGCAGCGTCAGGCCGAAGCCTTGCTCGCCCGCCAGAGCGTGGACATGGGCCATCTGGACGACCAGCTCAACGTGCTCGGCGCCGCCCAGCCCGACGAGCCGCAGACCCTGACCGCGCAGCGTCGGACCCTGGTCAACCAGAAAAAAGCGCTGACCACCGACCAGACCGACACCACTGCCCTGAGCACCTCGGCCAGCGACCTGGCTGCGCAGATCCTCAACCTGCGCCGCAACCTGCTCGACACCCAGATCAGCACGCGCTCGGCCAGCCCATTGAGTTCAGCCTTCTGGTCCAGCCTGATTCGGCCCACCGAAGAGGACGTGCGAAAGCTCGGCGGCTTGTGGCAGGACGTCAGGCAAGTCTTCGACACCGCCATGGCACCCGGCTCGCGCGGAACCTTCGTGATGATCGTGCTGTCAGCCCTGCTGGTGTGGGTGGTGGCCCGACGCCTGATCGAACGGTTGCTCGTGCGGGCCATGATCCGCTGGTTTCCCGAGGGTCGGTTGCGCCGCAGTACCCTGGCCCTGGCCACGGGATTGACCACGGTGCTGACCATCAGCGCCGCGACCTCGCTGCTGCAGTGGGGCATCGTCAGCCACTCCCAGCCCAGTGCCAATGTGCTCAACCTGATCGATCAGGTGCAGACGCTGATCCTGTTCTGCGCGTTCCTGGTGGGCATGGGCCGTGCCCTGCTGATGCTGCCCAACCCGTCGTGGCGTATACCCAACATTCCCGACCCGGTGGCTACCGCCATCGGTGGTCTGCCGGCCGTGCTGGCGCTGTCTTTGATGGTGACCGGCACGTTCGAGCGCATCAACAGCGTGATCGCCAGCAGCCTTGCGCTGTCGGTCGCGGTGAACGGCCTGACCGCGCTGCTGGTCGCGCTGATCTTCGTCTACGGCCTGGTGCGCGTGCGCCGGACCCGTCGCCGCCTGGCGCTGGAGCGCACCGCAGGCTTCGTCGGGCTGATCCCGTTCATTCTCGCGGTCTGGGTCGGGATCATCCTGCTGGGGTTGCTCAGCGGCTATCTGACCCTGGCCTACGTGCTGACCGTGAAGCTGCTGTGGATCGGCCTGGTGACCTCCACCGCGTACCTGCTGACCGTGTTCTTCGTCGACATCTGCGAAACCCTGCTGTCGCCCAAGCAGGCGGGCGGTCAGGCCCTGGGTGCCATGCTCGGGCTGTCGCCACGCCATCAGGCCCAGGCCAGCACCCTGCTGGCCGGTATCGGCCGGACCTTGCTGCTGTGTATCGCACTGATCCTGGCCTTCATGCCGTCCGGCTCGAACCCCAGCGAACTGCTGGCCAGCTTCGCCCGCCTGGACGTGGGCAGCAAATCCCTTGGCGATCTGAATATCGTTCCCGGCGACATCCTCCTGGCCGTGGTGCTGCTGGTCGGGGGACTGCTGAGCATCCGCATCCTGAAGAACTGGCTGGGTGATCGCCTGCTGCCGGAAACCAACATGGACGCCGGCATGCGCGCCTCGCTGGTGACGCTGGTGGGCTACATCGGCTTCGTATTGCTGGGGATCGGCGTGCTGTCGACACTGCGCATCAGCCTGACCAACCTGACCTGGGTGGTCAGTGCGCTGTCGGTGGGTATCGGCTTCGGCCTGCAGGCGATCGTGCAGAACTTCATCTCCGGCCTGATCCTGCTGACCGAGCGGCCCGTCAAGGTCGGCGACTGGGTCAGCCTGGCCGGTGTGGAAGGCGACATTCGCCGCATCAATGTCCGCGCCACGGAGATCCAGATGGGCGACCGTTCCACGGTGATCGTGCCCAACTCGCAGTTCATCACCCAGAACGTGCGCAACGTGACCATGGGCAACGCCTTGGGTGTGGTGGGCATCACCCTCACCCTGCCCCTGGACACCGACGTGCTGAAGATCCGCGAACTGCTGATGACCGCCTACACCGAGCATGAAGCGGTACTCGCCGACCCGGCACCTTCAGTGACCTTCAAGGACTTGACCAGCGCTGGCTTGCTGATCAGCGTCAGCGGTTTCGTCAACAGCCCGCGCTCGGTCGGCGGCACGCGCAGCGACCTGCTGTTCACCATTCTGGATCGCCTGCGCACCATGGGCGTGGCGCTGTCCGCGCCGCAGAGCATGTTGCTGATCAACGACAAGGTGGACGCCGCGCCTGTGCAGGAGCCGAAGCCCGTGGCTTGAGGCCCGGCGCCGTTGGTCTGTCCCCGCCCAAGGCGAGGAAACCGTACCCGCGGCGCGAAGGTCGGTTCTGTAGCGGTCGTGTGCGCAAGCGACCGCTCGGTTCCGTCGCCTTCAAGGAGAAGCTGCATGACTTCCGTCCCGCCCGACCGTCCCACCGGACTCAACCCCCCCGAACTCAACCGTCGCTCACTGTGCAAGCTGCTTGCTGCAGCGGCGGGCACCGCGGCCCTCGCGCCTCAGGCCATGGCCGAGGGGTTCACGCCCCCTACGGTGGTGGACGTGGGCAAGGTCGAGAACGGCAGCGTGACCTTCCCGCCTTGGCGCGGTCCCGCCGACACGCCCTCCTCGCAACCGGCTAGCCCATTGCCACCTGAGCAGCGCGTCGGCTTCGCCATCGTCGGCCTGGGTCGACTGTCCCTCGAGGAAATTCTTCCCGCCTTCGGTGAATCGCTGTACGCCAAGCCGGTGGCGCTGGTGTCCGGTACCCCGGACAAGCTCAAGGCGGTCGCGACCCAGTACGGCATCAAGCCCGAGGCCTGCTACAGCTACGAGGACTTCGAGCGGATCGCCGACAATCCGGACATCAAGGTGGTGTACATCGTCTTGCCCAATGCCATGCACCGCCAGTTCTGCGAGCGGGCGGCGGCCGCAGGCAAGCATGTGCTGACCGAAAAGCCGATGTCGGTGTCTTCCAGGGACGGTCAGGCGATGGTCGAAGCCTGCCGTCAGGCCAAGGTCAAGCTGATGGTCGCCTACCGAATTCAGTACGAACCCTACAACCTGCGCGCGCGCAAGCTGGTGCAGGACAAAGAGCACGGTCGCCTGGTCGCCTACACCGCGACCAATACCCAGACGGTGGCCGAGGACGGCGGCCGACAGTGGCGGCACAAGAAGGACATGGCCGGCGGCGGTTCGCTGCCGGACATCGGTTTGTATTGCCTGAATACCGCCCGCTTCATCACCGGCGAAGAGCCGGTCGAAGTGTTCGCCCAACTGTACTCGCCGGCCGGTGACCCGCGTTACGCGCAGGTCGAGGAAACCGTTCAATTCACCCTGCGCTTTCCCTCGGGCACCTTCGCCAACTGCCTCACCAGCTACGGTGCGCGCGACGACAAGTATCAGCGCCTGAATCTGGAAAGCGCCTGCGTCGACATGCCCAATGCGTTTCTCTATCAGGGCCAGCAGTTGTCCATCATCGAGCGCGACGGTGACGCGACCCGCAACGGTCGCCTGACCCTGCAGCCCAAGAACCAGTTCACTCAGGAGCTGGACCACATGGCCCAATGCGTGCTGCACGACCAGCAGCCCTGGACGCCGGGGGAGGAAGGCGTGCAGGACCACAAGCTGATGGAAGCGATCTACGAAAGCGCCCGCACCGGCCAGCCAGTGAAGCTGGAACCGGTGCAGGGCCTGGATCACTTCCGTGGGACGCCGCCGAAGCAGAGCTGATGGCTCGGCCAAGGGCGTGCAGGCGCACGCCCTCGCGCCAGTCCAATCGAGTGGTCAGCTGCGCTCGGGTGAGAACAGGGCGTTGATGTCGGCGGTGATCTGGTTGTTGGCGCCCAGGTAGTCGATCAGCTCGGCAGCGCGACTGCCACGCAGGCCAGCCGTGGTGATTTCGCCGTCATACACATAGGTATACACACCGGACACCGCAAAGGCCTTGAGTTGGGCGATATGCCGTGCCTGTGCTGCCTGCGACTGCTGGAATTCGTCGCTCTGGAAAAACTTCCGACGCGCCAGCGGACTGACGAATGCGATCTCCAGCACGGCCAGTTGCTCACGTACCGGCGTCGCGGTGTGGGCGACATCCGGCGCCGGCGGATGCATGCCATCGTTGTTGAACGGCGCGCACAGGTGCAGACGCACCTTGAGCACCGCGTCGCTGGCCGCCAGCAATGGGCCCAGCTCGTCGCGCAGGTAGTTATGCAGGCTTTCCAGGGTGCCGCGCGGGCTCAGGTGCAGATGCATGCGATCCGCCTGGTCCAGGCCATTCATCACTTCATCGCCGGTGCGGTTGACCAGATTGATCGAACCTTCGGGCAGATCATAGGCCAGGGTCTCCTCGAACATGTTCTGCTCGTCGCTGAACAGCAGCGAGCTGGCGTCCTGAAACTGCTTTTGATCCGCTGCAGACAGAAAACCGATCTCCACGCCGCCGTCGAGTTCGTAGTTGCTGATTTCCTGGATGCCGTCAGCAAGGGGCCACAAGTGGGCATCCTGCTCGCGGGAAAGATGGTGCTGAATGTACAAGCCCAGCCCTGGAAGGCGCGCGCACAGAGGGCCGTGCACATCGCGCCAGTAGTGCGCGAAGACGTCGTGCGGTACCCGTGGTCGACGTTTGACAGTGGTATAGCTGTTGATTTCGATCATGCATCACCCGTGGGATTGGAAAGCGTATCTTGGGAAACAGTGTCTGTTCTGAGCCCAGTGGTTCCATGCGGGTTCAACTTGACTGCACGTTCGCTGCCCATTCGTTCAGCGCAGCGCCGACCGCTCATGGTCGTCCAGCGCCTGGTACACCTCCTCGACCCATGGCTGCCAGCCTATGGACGGCAGCGCGATTGACCCGAGGCGTTGCTGCAGACGCTGCAGCGCCTCGGCCAGATCCATGGCGCCGGTCATGCGCGCAGCGCCTTGCATGCGGTGCGCCAAAGCAAACGCCGGAGGCAACTGCTGGTTCTCCAAGGCCTGGGTCAGCTCGCGCAAGTCGTCCCGGCATGTAACAACCAGCAGTCGATCGAGGGCCTCCTGGGTTGTCGCATCGAGTGTCCATGCAGGTAGAGCGGCCCATTGCGGGTCCAGGGTGAGAAACTGACTGCACACTCGCGCCAAAGCTGCCAGTTGCAGGGGTTTGAGCAACACATCGTTCATGCCGTTGGCGTAGCAGCGTTCGACGTGCTCGGGGTCGCTGGCGCCGGAGATGGCGACGATGGGCAGGTGCGCGCTGGTTCCGGACAATTGCCGGATGCGCCGGGCCAGGGTATAGCCATCGATGTCCGGCAGTTGGCAGTCCAGCAATATCAGGCCCAGGTCGTCCTGCTCGGTGATGGCGGCCAGGGCCTGTGCACCGGTCCCGGCCACGGTGCTCGGGTAGCCGAGCGTCTCCAGTTGCTGGGCGATGACGTGTTGGTTGAGTACGTGGTCTTCCACCACCAGCACCGTCTGGCGCAACGCCAGCGGCGCGTCTTGCACAACCGGCGCCACTGTTATCGACACGACCGATGCAAGCGCTTCCAGCACCACGGGCAGGCGGCAGGTGATTTCGGTACCCCGGCCCACGATGCTGTGCAGCGCGATACTGCCACCCATGAGCTGCACCAGCTCTTTGCAGATGGCCAGGCCCAGCCCGCTACCACCGTAGCGCTCGGCCGTGCTGTCGTGGGCCTGGGTGAAGGCACCGAACACCTCGTTCTGGCGATCCGATGCGATACCGACCCCGCTGTCGCTGACCTCGATGGTGAGCTCTGCGGCCGAGCCGTTGTCGATCATTCTGCAGTCTAGGGCCAGGCCGACCTTACCCTGGTGGGTGAACTTCACTGCGTTGGACAGCAGATTGGACAGGATCTGGCGCAGCCGCAGCCGATCGATCCTGACTGACCCATGATCCAGCCCTCGTGCGCGGTACTCCAGGGTCAGGCCTTTGCGGTGTGCTTGCAGGCGATACAGTTCGGCGACGCTGCGGCCCAATTCGACGAGATCGGTGGGCTGCGGGTCCAGTCGCACCGCGCCCGCATCCAGGCGGGTGATCTCCAGCACATCGTCGAGCAGCTCGAGCAGGTTCACGGCCGAATCGTTGGCCAGGCCGACCCATTGCTGCTCGCGGGCACCCAAAGCGCTGCGCGACAGCAATTCGATGGCCGACAGCACCGCGTTCATCGGCGTGCGGATCTCGTGGCTGAGCATGGCCAGAAAACGCGCCATGCGTCGTTCGCTGCGCTGCGCTCGGCGTTGCGCCAAACGGGCACGGCGAGCCAGGGTCCCGAGCAGCAGCAGTAGCAGGACACTGGCGACGATTTCCGGCCAGTAGTATTGGGCCAGGGTCTGCCAGGTCGGCGCGCCGAAATCGGTCTGTACCAACCAGCGCTCGTAGATGTCGTCGGTAGCCTTGGACGTCAGGCTCTGCAGCGCCTTGTCGACGATGCTCAGCAACAGCGGCTCGCTGGGTGACACGCCCATGGCCAGCACCACAGGCATGTCCGTCACCACCCCGGCCAAGTGCAGGCGACCGGCATATTTGCGACGCAGCATGGGTTGCAGCACCGCATCCAGGCCGATCGCCACATCGGCGCGCTGCTCGGCCACGGCGGCCAGGGCCTGCTCGGCATCGGCAATCAGCAGCAGGTGAACATCGGGATGGTGCTGGCGAAGGTAGTTTTCATAGCCACCCCCGCCCTTCACCGCCACAGTCTGCCCGGCCAAGCGGCTGGCAGTGAACAGCATCGGCGTGCTGGCGCGGGTGATGGCCACCGTTGCGCCAAAGAAATACGGCTGGGTCAACAGCATCTGGCTGCGGGGTTGCGCACCCAGCAACCGCTCGGACACGACCGAGGCCAGCATCAATCGTCCCGTGGCCAAGGCCTGCTGGGTCGCCTGCCAGTTGGCGCTGGGCACTCGAACCAGGCGCAGGCCAGTGGTGCGCTGAATGTGATCGATGTAGTCGCGGGTCAAGCCGCGGTGCTGGCCATTTTCTACATACTCGATGGGCCAATACGGATCGACCGCGTACTCCACCACCGGGTTGTCGCGTATCCAGGCGCGCTCGGGGTCAGTCAACGCCAGCGCTTGGACATCGAGCGCAGCGCTGCAGCCCAGCGCGATCAGAGAAATGACCCAAGCCTTCATGATGCAATTGCCCGTAAGGTGCGTACGGGCAGACTAGCAGCGCCGAAGCGTGACAGGTTTTTAACGTTTCGGCGGGTTCTGCAAGGATTTTTTCAGCGGCCTGCATGCCGCTCGAAGCGTCGGCAGCGAAGGCTACTGGCGCTGTACCACGGCCATCTGCGAGGCCGGCGCCAGGCGCGCGGCAATATCGACGGACAGTGCTTGGGCCGCACTCCAGCGCAGGTGGATGGCATCGACGAAGGCCGTCTCGCTGATCCGGTGATCGGTGTCGGCGTTCCAGAACTGCGCGCCGCTGTGCGCCAGGGTCTGGCGCAACCGGCTGTCGAACTCGGCCAGCAAGCGGCCCCGGCTTTCGTGTTCGGCTTTCCACTGCGGATGCAGCGGCGTAGCCACCACGGTCAACGGGCGCCCTTCACGCTTCAGGCGCTGAGCCAGGCTGTCCAGCGCCGCGAAGCAGGTCGGGTCAAGCGGTTCGGGCTGGCCGTAAAGCAACTTACGGGAATTCTGCGTGTCGAGCGGGCCGTCGCCGTAGCGGTTGAACACCAGTGGATCGAACTCGACCTGCCCGGCACGCTGGGCCTTGACCGTACGCGCGTTGCGCAGCAACGAGCCGGGGCTGAAGTAACGCATGTAGGGCAGCCACGCCGAGCCTTGTCCATACACATAGGCATCGGCGTCGCGGCGATCGAAAACAGCGGTCGCGACCGTGTTGCATCCGGCGAAATCCAGCGGATCGACGATCATCAGTACCTGCTCGACCGTGGTTTCGCGGTCCAGCAGCCAGTTGGCGACGAACACCGACTGGTTGGCGTGCAGCCCGCAGAACGCGCCGTTGAGTGGCCGCACGCCCGGCGCTCGTTCAGCGACGGTCTGCCCATCGAAGTGGCGCCAGGCCACCGAGGAGCCGATCACCAGCACGTTGGGCGCCGGCAATGGGTGCTCACGCATGAACCCCAGTTTCTCGTCCGCGCACAGGCTGTTGGAGAATGCCGGCGGCGGCAGGTTGCCGGTGACGCGCAGGCCCAGGATCAGGCTGGCGAACAGCGCCAGACTGCCGAACAGCCCGACCGCTATCCAGATCAAGTAGGCAGGACCCATGGCCGCCCGATCGGCGGGCGACGCTTGTGGCTGTACGGTCGGCTGCATGAGTCAACTCCCGGAACGTTTGCTTTCGATCAACTGGACGAATTGTCCGACGTTGCGCAATGACTCGAGCTCCGCCGTGCGGAACTTGATGCCGAAGCGTTGCTCGGCGGCGACGATCAGCATCACGTGCATCTGGCTGTCCCAACCCTCGACCTGATCGGCCGTGCTGTCGTCGTTCAGCTCCAGGTTTTCGTCGTCGAACAGGTCACGGAACAGCTCGGTCAGTTCCTGCAATACGGTAGTGGTTTCAGTCATGACGTATCTCGATGTGGTGGTTGAAGTGAGGTGGGGTCGCCAGCGGGTAACGCCAGAACGTGGCAGTCGAGGCCGGATCAGGGTTCGGCTGGTGAACGAAACCCAGTTGCGGGTAATGCTCGGCGACCATCGCATTGCGCTCGCTCGGGCGATACTCGCCGATCAAGGCGCTGTAGCCAGCGGTCGTGGCGTATTGGGCAAGCACTTGCAAGGCCGCCTGTTCAGTCTGGCGCCCCAGCACGCGACAGCTCATCAGCCA
>NZ_DJUS01000161.1:0-17062 GCF_002438365.1 Pseudomonas sp. UBA6276 | reverse complement strand
CGTGCAGGATCTGGGTCAGGTCACCGCCGTCGTCCAGCACCCTGTTCGCGGCCCACGGCTGGCCGGCCTTGAGGATGGTCTGCTCGATGCACCACTCGTATTCTTCTTCGGTTTCACCTTTCCAGGCGAACACCGGGATACCGGCGGCGGCGATGGCGGCGGCGGCCTGATCCTGGGTGGAGAAGATGTTGCACGAAGACCAGCGAACTTCGGCACCCAGAGCGACCAGGGTTTCGATCAGTACGGCGGTCTGGATGGTCATGTGAATGCAGCCCAGGATCTTCGCGCCCTGCAGCGGCAGCTGGCCGGCGTATTTGCGGCGCAGGCCCATCAGTGCGGGCATTTCCGACTCGGCAATGATGGTTTCGCGACGGCCCCAGGCAGCCAGGGAGATGTCGGCGACTTTGAAATCGGAAAAACCAGCAGGCGTAAGTACAGCGCTCATTAAGAGCCTCCATTCGTAGGTTCGAATGGGCGCCGTTGTATGCGTTTGGCGTCCCCAGGCAAGACCTGTAGGGACAACGCCCCATCCGAGCCTGACAGGTCGAACCTGCTGCAGCGCCCCTCGGACGGGTGGCGGGAACGGCCGGGAAATGAAGAAGGCCGTTGAGTGAATCGCTGGCGATTATATAGAGGTGTGGCCAGCTTCCAAAGTATTTCTGACGATTACCGCCGGATGGATAATGGTATTCATAGGCAAAGCTCAATGGAGGCGGGCGCTGTGGTCTGCCATGATTCGACACACTTAGGTGAAGAGCAGAGGAGCCAGCATGAATTTTCATACGCGCAAATGGGTAAAACCTGAAGACCTCAACCCCAACGGCACCCTGTTCGGTGGCAGCCTGCTGCGCTGGATCGACGAAGAAGCGGCTATCTACGCGATCGTGCAATTGGGCAACCAGCGGGTGGTGACCAAGTACATCTCCGAGATCAATTTCGTCAGCGCCTCGCGCCAGGGCGACATCATCGAACTGGGCATCACCGCCACTGAATTCGGGCGGACCTCCATCACCCTGACCTGCGAGGTGCGCAACAAGATCACGCGCAAGAGCATCCTCACCGTGGACAAGCTGGTGTTCGTCAACCTGGGCGAAGACGGCCTGCCGGCACCCCATGGGCGCACCGAAATCCGCTACATCAAGGATCAGTTCGAAACCATCGACTGAACCCGGCCCATGTAGCGCTCGTTCCGTTCCAGGCCGCGTGTGGCCTGGCTTCTGGCCGACCGGCGGCGTTGATGAAGTGCCTGTATTTCTGTACTGTACATAAAAACAGTATCGGGAAATTTCATGCAATTGATCGATAAGCTCAGCATCCTCGCCGACGCCGCCAAGTACGATGCCTCGTGCGCCAGCAGCGGTGCGCCCAAGCGCAGCTCCGAAGGCAAGGGCGGGCTGGGTTCGACCAACGGCATGGGCATTTGCCACAGCTACACGCCGGATGGTCGCTGTGTATCGCTGCTCAAGATACTGCTGACCAATTTCTGCCTGTTCGACTGCCAGTACTGCGTCAACCGCCGTTCCAGCGACGTGCCACGGGCGCGTTTCACGCCCGAGGAAGTGGTGCGCCTTACCGTGGACTTCTACCGGCGCAACTGCATCAGCGGCTTGTTCCTGAGCTCCGGCATCATCCGTTCGGCCGACTACACGATGGAACAGCTGATCCGCGTGGCGCGCCTGCTGCGCGAGGAGCATCAGTTCCGCGGCTACATCCACCTCAAGACCATTCCCGAAGCCGACCCGGCACTCATCGAAGAGGCGGGTCGCTACGCCGATCGTCTGAGCGTGAACATCGAGCTGCCCACCGATGCCAGCCTGCAGACCCTAGCGCCGGAAAAGGATGTGAAATCCATCAAGAAAGCCATGAGCACCATCTACACGGGCCAGCAGACCGTGCTCAACGAACCGCGCGCGCCACGCTTCACACCGGCTGGGCAAAGCACGCAGATGATCGTCGGTGCCGACCAGACCGACGACAGCACCATCCTGCACAGCGCCGAATCCCTGTACGGCAACTACGGCCTGAAGCGGGTCTACTATTCGGCGTTCAGCCCCATCCCCAACAGCCCCAAGAGCGTGCCGCTGGCAGCACCGCCGCTGATGCGCGAGCACCGCCTCTACCAGGCCGACTTCCTGCTGCGCAGCTATGGCTACAAGGCCGACGAGCTGCTCTCCGGCCCGGGCGACTTGGCGCTGGATATCGACCCCAAGCTGGCCTGGGCGCTGGAAAACCGAAGCGTCTTCCCATTGGATCTGAACCGTGCGGAACCTGCGCTGATCGCCCGCATTCCCGGCATCGGTCTGCGTACCACCAAGCGCCTGGTGGAGCTGCGTCGGCAGCGGCGAATCCGCTATGAAGACCTGACCCGCCTGCGTTGCGTACTGGCTAAGGCCAAGCCGTTCTTCATCACCAGCGACTACCACCCACAGCAGGCAGAAATCTCTACTTTGCTGCTGCGCGACCAACTGCGTGATCGCCCCCAGCCCCAGCAATTGGGGCTCTGGGGATGATATGTCTGGACTGCGACGACCTGTTCGCCACCTGGCGGCAGCAGGCGCGTTGGCTGCTCAGCCATCAGATCGATCCGAGTCATGTGGGCTGGAACACCGTAGCGGACCTGTTCGCCACGGACGAGCATTACCCGGAGGAAATCGGTCCTTTCCAGGCGCGCATTCCCGTGGCCCTCATCGAGCTGCTGCAAAGCGCTGCGCAGTACCGTGGCGAGCAACGCTGGAGCCTGTTGTACGAAGTGCTCTGGCGCGTCAGCCATGGCGACCGCACGGCCATGCTGGCCGGTGATCGCCTGGGCAGTGAGCTGCACCGGCGTATCAAGCAGGTTCGGCGCGAGAGCCATCATCTGCATGCCTTTCTGCGCTTCGTCGAGATGCCGGTCGCGACCGAGGGTCCCCCCGGTCCTGAATACGTGGCTTGGCACGAACCGGCGCACGACATCCTGGCCTTGGCCAGCGAGCATTTCATCGGGCGCATGGGGCGCAGTCGCTGGCTGATAGCGACGCCTCAGGACGGTGTCTATTACGACGGCACCCAGTTGATCCACGAACGGCGATGCCCATTGGAGTGGCAGCAACTCGCGCAGCAGGCCCATGACCCCCAGGGCGAGCTGTGGCTGACCTATTACAGTCACATCTTCAACCCGGCGCGCTTGAACCCCAAGGTCATGCAAGGCCACTTGCCCACTCGCTTCTGGAAGAATCTGCCTGAAGGCGCGTTGATTCCCGGCCTGATCAGCGATGCGCGCACCGGCAAGCAGCGCGATGGCCAGGCTCGCGACATCGGCAAACGCCAGGGCAAGCGCATCGGGCGCTCGGTTTAGCGCTCGCTAGACCCCCTGCAGACGAACCTCACCCAGCGTGCTGCCCAACGGGCCAAAGCTGCGCTCGATCATTTCCCGATGACCCTCGGCGTCAACGATAACCACCGTGCTGGCCCGCGTTCCGTAACTGGCGCCGGTGATGAACACACTCGACAGCAGCCGCTCGGTGGCCAGGCCTACGCCCGTATCGGGTAGCGCATGTTCCGGTGCCTGGTCGGCATCGGCCAGCATGGCCAGTAATGCGTCAGGCTGGCTACCGGCGACCTCCAGCCCGTGACGGGCTTTCACCAGCTTGGGCCATGGCGTGTCGAGGCTGGCATTGGACAGCCCGTAGGTGCCTGCCTCCAGGTACTGCGGCGTGCCTGCAGCGGAGTGCAGATAGCACAGGCGCTGACCATCACCGAGCAGAAGATTGAATCCGGCGTATTGGTCCAGGCGATCCGTGACGGCCTGCAGGTAAGCCTCGATCGACTGTTCACCGGTCAGAAAACCCGCCACCAGATCACCACGGGAGCGCCGCGCCGGTGGCTGACCGGGACGACGGATATTGGTCAGCGCGGCGATACGCCCGTTCGGCCCGATCCCCAGCCAGCTACCGCCTGCCTCCAGGTCCCGACCGGCGTACACCCCGCAAGACTCCCGCCACTGGGACAACGGCGCCGTGGGTCGGGCGTGGAATTCGTCACGGTTGCCTGCCAGTACCAGGGGTTGGGCTTGGCCGGGCTGCCAGGTGAAAACGATCAGACACATACGGAAAGATCCTTGTAGTTTGACTTCACTCTACCGGTCCATCGTTGTCCTATCCATCGCTGCGAGGTGGAGCGCCAGGCATGGGTTCCGGTACCATGCCGCACTTGCTTGCGGGTGCAATCGTGAAATTGCGATGTACCAGCCGCTCGGTGCCTGCACGGGTGCCATGGCCAGGCGTATAGTTTCGAATTCGTTCATGAGCCCGCCTTGGCGTGCATCGCCTTCGCCGCCGGGTTTCGCCAGATACGCGGCGCGCCGGGCGCCCAGATCATCGTTCAAGGTGCTCAAACACCTGTTCGCCGCGCTGCCCTTCGGCGTCGGCATGAGTTTTTTGCTTAGCTGAGGAATTGCAATGCTGCCTTACCCGCAGATCGACCCGGTGGCACTGGCCATCGGACCGCTGAAAATCCACTGGTATGGCTTGATGTACCTGGTGGGCATTGGTGGCGCCTGGTTGCTGGCCTCGCGCCGGCTCAACGGGTTCGACCCGACCTGGACCAAGGAAAAACTCTCGGACCTGGTGTTCTGGTGTGCAATGGGGGTGATCCTCGGTGGCCGCCTCGGCTACGTGCTGTTCTACGACCTGGAGCAATACATCGCCAACCCGACCTTGATATTCGAGGTGTGGAAGGGCGGCATGTCGTTCCATGGCGGGCTGCTGGGCGTGATGCTGGCCACGTGGTGGTTCGGCAAGAAGAACAACAAGTCGTTCTTCCAGCTGATGGACTTCATCGCTCCGCTGGTGCCCATCGGTCTGGGCGCCGGGCGCATCGGTAACTTCATCAACGCCGAGCTGTGGGGCAAGCCCACCGACGTGCCCTGGGCCATGATCTTCCCGGCTTTCAGCGATCCGGCGCAGTTGCCCCGTCACCCTTCGCAGCTCTACCAGTTTGCGTTGGAAGGCGTGGCGCTGTTCGTCATCCTCTGGCTATTCTCGCGCAAGCCGCGGCCGACCATGGCCGTATCGGGCATGTTCGCCCTGTTCTACGGCATCTTCCGCTTCATCGTCGAGTTCGTCCGCGTGCCCGATGCGCAGTTGGGTTACCTGGCGTGGGGCTGGCTGACAATGGGGCAGGTGCTGTGTCTGCCGATGATCCTGGGCGGCCTGGGGCTGATCTGGCTGGCCTACCACCGCGCGCCGGCAGCTCCGCGCCCGGCTGTTTGATTCTTTTTTGCCTGGGCGCGACCAAGGTTGCGCCCTGAACGATGCAGGTACGTCATGAAGCAATATCTGGAACTGGTCGCCCACGTCATCAAGAACGGCACCTTGCAAAGCAACCGCACCGGCGTGCGCACCATCAGTTTCCCGGGTGCCATGCTGCGGTTCGACCTGCAGGAAGGCTTTCCGGCGATCACCACCCGGCGCCTGGCCTTCAAGTCGGCCATCGGCGAAATGGTCGGGTTCCTGCGCGGCGTCAACAATGCCGCCGAATTCCGCGCCTTGGGCTGCAAGGTCTGGGACCAGAACGCCAACGAGAACGCCCAATGGCTGGCCAACCCCTTTCGCCAGGGTGAAGACGACCTGGGCGAGATCTATGGCGTGCAGTGGCGCCAGTGGCCAGCCTACAAACGCATCGCCCTGAGCAACCCGGCGGCGATCGAACTGGCCACCAGCCAAGGCTATCAGCAGATTGCCCAGGCCGAGGAAAACGGCGAGAGCTTCGTGGTGCTGTACAAGGCCATCGACCAGATTCGCCAGTGCCTCGACACCATCATCAAGGACCCAGGCAGCCGCAGGATCCTGTTCCACGGCTGGAACTGCGCCCAGCTCGATGAAATGGCGCTGCCGCCGTGCCATCTGCTGTACCAGTTCCATCCCAACCCGGAAACCCGCGAGATCTCGTTGACACTGTACATCCGCTCCAACGATCTGGGCCTGGGTACGCCATTCAACCTCACCGAAGGCGCCGCGCTGCTGTCGCTGGTCGGACGCCTGACGGGCTACACGCCGCGCTGGTTCACCTACTTCATCGGCGACGCCCATGTGTACGAGAACCATCTGGACATGCTAAACGAGCAAATAAAACGCGAGCCGTTACCGGCCCCTAAGCTGGTGATCTCCGACCGCGTGCCTGAGTTCGCGAAGACTGGTGTGTACCAACCAGAGTGGCTGGAGCTGATCGAACCCAGCGACTTTACCCTGGAAGGCTACGAACACCACGCGCCACTGACTGCACCGATGGCGGTGTGAGCCTGACAAACCGTGGAGTCTGTTTCGCGGCCACTGACCGCTCCTACGCCATCGCAGACCTCGTAGGAGCGGGCTCTGCCCGCGAAACAGACACCGCAGTCTGCCTGCTGCACCGCGGCCAGGCGTTTCAATGCAATTACCCTGACGCTTTGGTGAAGATATTCATCCCCCCAACGTCAGTCTCGATCTGCTCCCAGCCAAGCCGACGGTAGTACGCCGACTTTTCCTCGACGGCACATAGATAGACCCGCTCGACACCCTCCGCTTTCGCTTTCTGCATTCCGGCTGTGAGTAATGCCGCCCCGACGCCCTCATTGCGGCTCTCGGCCTCCACCCACAGCGCCGCCAATCAGGGCGAGTACTGCACTCGTTCATCCATATCCGAAAAAATCAGCGATACCGTCCCTATGAACCGCTCGCCTGCATGAGCGACCAAAGTGGTGGGAATGGGCTTGGAACGCAGGCTGTCTTCCAGAAGCGTCAGCACATCTTCCAAGGTGTGGCCGTCTTCTTTCCACCAGGCTTGCCACAGCCGCTCGCCTACGACGGCAAGAAAACCAGTTTCAGTGCGCAGATCGGATATTTGAAAGGGGGTTGCGGTGCGATTCATGACAGGTTCTTTTTGTTGGACATGTGCAACGAACCTATAGGCAGGCTTTGCAATAGCGAAACCAGCATTGTTTCAAAACCTTGCTCGCTGATTCAGTCAAGAGATCCGAAAGTCCGCATGCAGCTGTTGCCAATGCTGGCGCAGGATCGCTTGCTGGTTTGGCTTCATGGCGCTGGCGGCTAGGGCTTCAGGCCACAGCGTTCGTGCTGCGTCCAGTGTTTCTCGTAGATGAACGAGCACGGGTCGCCAAGGTATTCCAGAGGTCTCGGCCCATCGTTTGAAGTGTTCGAGCGAGACGTCATACCAGGCTTTGGTATCGGCCGGGTTCAACGCAAACTGGCGCTCGCCGGGAATAAACACCTTGGTCGCGACGATGTCGTAAGCCGGGGACAGTTCTGCGCTGAAAGTGTCCGGATAGATCAGGCTCCAGTTCTTCAGATGCGCGTCACCGTTGGCCAGCAGCACATTGACCAGCAAACGTACAGCCATTTGCGTGACATCCCGTTGGCCATGGCGGGTCTGGGTGTAGAGCAATCTGGCGATCTGTTCATAACGGCCGCTGCGGTATTTATCGTGGGCGTAAGCGTAAAGCACCTGGGCGAAGTCTTCTGAATGAACGCGCTGACCTCCGGCAAGCCGATCATAACGACGAATGCCGTAGGCCCACTGCTCGTCGGGCAGGTTGATTGCGGGCAAGCTGTCGATCATGTCCATGCCGACCAGGCGTATTTCAGGAATGTCGACGCCTGCCAACTGTGCCAGCTGCATGCAGGTGTATTCGTTGAGCGGCACGAATGGGTGAACGGTGGCGGGCGTCTTGATGATCCAGTCTCCCGGCGCCGCAGGATCGGCGGTTATGTAACGGCCATCCCTGTTGTGCATGGAGAATTTCATCTGTACGCCGGCCAGCGAGAAGTGCGAGCGATGGTCGGGTGTGTCGATGGATACTGGATTGATCTTGCCGTGGTTGCCCAGTGCATAGGCTGGGATATGGTCAGCGGATACCGGGGTTGCGACCAATGCACCCGGCAAGTCCAGACCGAGCCAGCTCAATAAGGGAAATTCACTGTCTGGGTGCACTTTCATGGCTTGTGCAACCAGGCTACGCAGCGCGCCTTCCGGAAGTAGATTGCTCAAAACGGGGTGAAGCCGGTGATGGGTGACGTAAGGGTGCTTGTCTGCCAGTTGACGTCTGAATACGTCCGGATTGAGGTGAGACAAAGTCAGCGTGCGTCGATGTGGATCAGCGATGTAATCCGGCGCCAAGGTGAGTACATTCTTGCCATTCGAATGGCCGGTAACGTAACCGACCAATTGCGAATGCAGCGTCAGCTTCAAGGCCGCTACGGTTTCTACACTCATGGCAGATCATCCCAAGGATTTTCCGGATAGTTATCCACAGGTCGATCATCCTCGAAATACACCGGCGCGCCTGCGAGGATCTTTTCGATCAGTTTGAGTTGGTCCTTGGGCACCAGGACCATGCTTGCATCCAGACCTTCGGCAATCAGGTCCAGGGTGTTGAGGCGCGGGTTGCCGTTCTTTTCGATCTTTCCGTATTGCTGGCGGGTGAGGCCAGTGCGCAGGGGCATGTCCTGAATCTGAAGACCCAGTTGTTGGCGGCGGTTGCGGATCTGTTGCAGAAGTGTGGTTAACATAGGCTGAGTATGAGCCTGATATGGTTCATGTCAAATGGAATGAGTCATATATTATTCATATTTCTTGGGCGATTCGAATGCCTGGGTGTATCTGCTGAACCGCGACGTGTTTTTTTCAATGCCCGTGACTGCGGCCCACATGTGAGTGCTCAGCCTCGGGGACGGTGACGGCGCCGCTGATTTCCAGGCGCTGGAGAATCGCGCAGTGTTCTTCGGCGGTACCGCCATGGCATTTCTGGCGCAGAGCAACGAGCTGCTCCTGCAAGGCTACCAGGCCGTCTATCCGCGCCTTGACGTGATGGATGTGTTCATCGATCAGGTCGTTGACGCTCTGGCACTGGTCCTGGGGGCTGTCGCGCAGGGTCAACAGATTGCGGATCTCGTCGAGGGTCATGTCCAGGATGCGACAGTTGCGGATGAACGTCAGCCGTTCCACGTGAGCCTGGGTGTAGAGGCGATAGTTGCCGTCGCTGCGGGCAGGGGGCGGCAACAGGCTTTCGCGTTCGTAATAGCGGATGGTTTCGACTTGACAGTCGGTGATTTTCGCCAGTTCGCCGATTTTCATGCTCATAACCCTTGGAAGATGCTTGACCCTATAGTGGCTACAGGGTGTTCACTTGGCAACCTGCACTTCAGGGAATTGCGACCAATGAGCCACCCCACTTCCGGCCATGCCCACGATCATAAGCACGAGCACGAGCACGAGCACCAGCCAAGTTCCGCACCGCCGAGCCACTGCTGCTCGAGCAAGTCGACTGCACCGTCGACCGTCCAGCTGGCACCCGGCGACAGCCAGGATGCCCGGCTGAGTCAGTTCCGCATCGAGGCGATGGACTGCCCGACCGAGCAGACCTTGATCCAGAACAGGCTGGCCAAGCTGACCGGCGTGCAGCAGCTGGATTTCAACCTGATCAATCGGGTGCTCGGCGTGCGCCATTCGCTGCCCGATACCCAGGCGATCGAGAGCGCCATCAAATCACTGGGCATGCACGCCGAACCCATCACCGGGGACGAACCTGCTACCAACGACCTGCCGGCGCCGCGCAAACCCTGGTGGCCGCTGGCGCTTTCGGGTGTGACGGCAGTGGCGGCCGAAGTGGTCCACTTCACCCAGGCGGCGCCGACCTGGGTCGTGGCATTGCTGGCCCTGGTGTCGATCGCCAGTTGTGGTCTGGGCACCTACAGCAAAGGCTGGATCGCACTCAAGAACGGCAACCTCAACATCAATGCGTTGATGAGCATTGCGGTGACCGGCGCGGTGCTGATCGGTCAATGGCCGGAAGCGGCGATGGTGATGTTCCTGTTCACCGTAGCCGAATTGATCGAGGCCAAATCCCTGGATCGCGCCCGCAATGCCATTGGCGGTCTGATGCGCCTCACGCCGGACACGGCCACCGTGCGCCAGGCTGATGGCCAATGGCTGGAACAGGACGTCAAGGCCGTCGCCTTGGAGGCCATCGTCCGCGTGCGTCCGGGGGAGCGTATCGGTCTGGATGGTGAAGTGATTTCCGGTCAATCCAGCATCGATCAGGCGCCCATCACCGGTGAAAGCCTGCCGGTCGAGAAAGGGGTGGGCGACAAGGTGTTCGCCGGGACCATCAATCAGGCCGGCTCGCTGGAATACCGGGTCACGGCCGCCGCCGGCCAATCGACACTGGCGCGCATCATCCACGCGGTCGAGCAGGCCCAAGGTGCGCGCGCGCCTACCCAGCGCTTTGTGGATAACTTTTCGCGGGTCTACACACCCGTGGTGTTTGCCTTGGCCCTGCTGATCGCGGTGGTGCCGCCGCTGGTGGGGTTGGGCGCGTGGTTCGACTGGATCTACCGCGCGCTGGTGCTGTTGGTGGTCGCCTGTCCGTGTGCGCTGGTGATTTCCACGCCCGTCACCATCGTCAGTGCCTTGGCCGCTGCTGCGCGCAAAGGCATCCTGGTCAAGGGGGGCGTGTACTTGGAAGGTGGTCACAAGCTGGACTATCTGGCGCTGGACAAGACCGGCACGCTGACCCATGGCAAGCCGGTGCAGACCGACTACACGCTGCTCGATCCCGCCTTCGAAGGCCGGGCACAGGCGATTGCCCAGGCGTTGGCGGGACGTTCGGACCATCCTGTGTCGCGAGCCATTGCTGCTGACGCCAATGGGGCGGCCCTGACCTTGGACAACTTCGAGGCCTTGCTTGGGCGAGGCATCAAGGGTCAGGTGGAAGGGCAGACCTATCACCTGGGCAACCATCGCCTGGTGGAAGAGCTGGGTCAGTGCTCCTCGGCGGTGGAAGCGCAACTCGATCAGCTGGAGCGTGAAGGTAAATCGGTCGTGGTGTTGCTGGGCCCGCAGGGGCCGGTGGCGTTGTTCGCGGTGGCCGACACGGTTAAGCAGACCAGTCGCGAGGCCATTGCTCAGCTGCATGCGTTGGGCATAAAGACCGTGATGCTGACCGGAGACAACCCGCATACCGCCAAGGCGATCGCAGCTCAAGTGGGGATCGATCAAGCGATTGGCGACCTGTTGCCTGCTGACAAGCTCAAAGCTGTGGAGCAGTTGTACGCTCAGGGTCACCGGGTCGGCATGGTTGGCGACGGGATCAATGACGCGCCAGCGCTGGCGCGGGCGGAAATCGGTTTCGCCATGGCGGCCGCAGGTACCGATACCGCGATTGAAACGGCCGATGTCGCCTTGATGGACGATGATCTACGCAAGATACCGGCGTTCATTCGGCTGTCGAGGCAGACCCGTTCGGTGCTGTTGCAGAACATCGTGCTGGCCCTGGCGATCAAGGCCGTGTTCCTCCTGATGACCGTGGCCGGCATGGCGACGCTGTGGATGGCGGTGTTTGCCGACATGGGTGTGAGCCTGCTGGTGGTGTTCAACGGGCTGCGGTTGCTGCGCAAGTAACTGCGGCGTCAGAGCTGCTGGGCCAGGGCTTCGATCTGTTCTTCACGCTCGCGCTGGGTCGGGTGCTTGTGGCCGTTGAGCGAGGACCATTGCGGGTAGGCCCGGGCCTTGTTCAGGGCTTCGGGCAGCTTGCCTTCGCGCCAGGTCTGCTCCTGTGGCGCCGCCACCTCGATGGTGCCCATGGCGGCATGGCCACGGGCATCGAGCGCTTTCACCAGTTGCTGCTGACGCAAGGCCAGCAGCCGCAGCACGTTGTCGTCCACGGTCAGTTCGCGCTCGCCCTTGAACTTGCCCAACAGGCGCGCGCCATAGCCACGGGCGGTCTGCAGGGCGCCGCCGGCAATGGCGCCAGCGATGGCTGCCATGCCCAGGGTCAAACCGCCCACCAGCAGATCGACGCCAGCGCCCGCCGCAGCGCCGGCCGCAATGCCGCCGCCGACCTTCACGCCCAACTGCTTGAGCGTATCGGGATTGAACAGGTCGTCGCCCCAGCGCCCATCCGACAGTGGCAAGTCGCCGGCCGACGCATCCTGGCTGCGAAAGGCATACAGCTTGAGCAAGGCTTCCACGCAGCGCTGCTCACGCTTGCGTACCGCCTGGCGAAGTTCTTCGATGGCGCCTGCGGCCGCTTCGCTGGTCACGCTGCGGCGACAGGCCGCGCAGTCGATCAACAGTTCGGCGATCAACCGCCGTGCACTCCCCTGACGCGCCAGTCGTTGCGCCTGTTGATCATCGATCAGCCGCTGCAAAGCCGGGCGCGAATGTTCCAGCAGCAACGCCAGACTTTCATACAGCCGCCGCTCGCCATCCTCGGGCGGCGCCACGCTGTCGAAGCGCACCAGAGCGTGCAAACCGAGGCGGGCCAGTGCCTCGCGCCAATCTCCCTCGCGTTGCTGGCTGCTGCTGACGAAGTTGAGCACCGGCAGCAACGGTTTCCCGCAGCTGGCCAGCACTTCCAGTTCGTCGCGGTACTTGGCCAGCACCGGCTCGCGCGCGTCGATCACATACAGGCCGGCATCGCTAGCCAATAGCTGGCGCAGCACCTTGGCCTCCTGCTCGAACCGTTGGCGCGCCTCGGTGCCCTGCAGGAACCGCTCGAACCGCGCCGGACCGTCGAGCCGCTCGCCGGGGCGGTCCAGGCGCTCGAGGAAATCCAGCAAGGCGATGGCATCTTCCAGGCCAGGGGTGTCGTAGAGTTCCAGCAGGGCGTCGCCATCGACCGAAAGGCGTGCGCCTTCCACATGACGCGTGGTGCTGGGCCGGTGCGACACTTCGCCGAAGCCTACGTCGCGGGTCAGCGTGCGCAGCAGGGAGGTCTTGCCGACATTGGTATGGCCGACTACGGCCAGGGTCAGGGGCTTACTCATGGCCGGTCTCCAGCCAGTGCAGTGGGGTCGATTCATCAATGGCCAGGCCCAGTGCATCCAGACCGGTCCGCCAATCGCCAAGGCGTTGCGGGTCGAGCACCTGGCCGGGCGGTGCCGGCAACAGCCACACGCGGGTGACCGTGGCGCAGCGGGCCATTTCGGCGATCAGGCCGAGGCTGCCGCGGTCGGGCGAGCGCCGCGGATCGCAAGCGATCACCAGCCGCGCGGGCGGGAAGCGGGTCATCTGTTCCAGCAGCCGCTGGCGCGACTCGCGGCTGTCGAGCACGCCAGCGTCCTGAATGCCGGTGGCCAGGGCGGGCGGCCATGGGTGCTGGCCGTCGAGCTCTAGACCTACCAGCACCGCGCCATCGCTCGGCTCGCTGGCTGGCGCCGTCGTAACCTGGGGCAGGGCGTCGGGCGCCTCATCGCGCACACCAAGGCGCTCACTGCTGGGCATCAGCCGCTCACGCAATTGGCTGTAGCCCGGCAGGGTGGTATCCAGCGTCAGGCGTGCCCGGCCTTGGCGCCAGCGCCACTGGCAGAAGGCGGCCAGCAGCAGGCGCGGGCCGATTCCGTAGACCAGCAGCACGCCGACCAGCCAGCCGGCCCAGGCCTGGCGTGCCCCTTCGACGTTGGTCGCCTGATCGCCACTGGCGCGGATCATGTCGATGTCCGGCACGCTGAAACCCAGCAGCGCGGGCACGGCGCCCAAGGTCTGGGTCAGGCTGATGAAGGTGTCCGCGCCAAGAATGGTGGTCTCCCAGACGAAGCCGTAGCGACGGGTGGCCAGCAGCAACAGCAGCAAGGCCAGCGCACTGAGCAGGGCCAGTAGCCACAAGCCATGCACCAGCGTGCCCAGTGCCCAGCGGTTGAGCCGACGACGTTGCAGCAGCAGTACCAGCGCCGGCGCCAGGTGCACAGCCTGCGCATCACGCGCCAGTTTCTCGCTGAGCCACAACCACAGCCGCCCCAGTACAGCGCCGTGGCCACCGGCAGCAACCAGCCCCAGCAACCAGCTGAGCAACAGAATGAGATTTAGCCCCAGCAGGTTGCCCAGCGCCCAGAACACATTGACCGGCTGCTGGCCATCGCCCAGCGCCGCGAACGCCAATCCGGCCCCGCTGAATACCGCCAGCACGGCCAGCAGCAGCACCGCCAGCCGTGCGCCCTGCAGCCAGTGGCGCAGGGCCTGGCGCTGGCCATCGCGGCCGGCCAGTATCAGGGCGCGATGTTCGATGCGTGCGGCCAGGTCGCCCCCCTGTTGCCGCGCTCGGCGGTTGGCTTCCAGGTCTTCCAGGGGGCCTGCCTGTTCTTCGCGCAGGCGGATGGCTTCACTGAGCCAGAGTGTGTGCAAGGGAGTGGGTGCGCTCACGCGTTTTTCCAGGCGGCGGATTCGCCATGAGCATAACCCAAGGAGGCTCTGCTATTCTGCCGGCCATGAAGACATCTCTCCCTTTAAGCCTGATCGCGGCACTCGCCGAGAACCGCGTGATCGGCATCGACAACAGCATGCCCTGGCACCTGCCGGGCGATTTCAAGTATTTCAAGGCCACCACCCTGGGCAAGCCGATCATCATGGGTCGCAAGACCTGGGATTCGCTGGGCCGACCACTGCCCGGCCGTCTGAACCTGGTGGTCAGCCGCCAGCCGGATCTCGACTTGCCGGGTGCGGAAGTGTTCGCTTCGCTGGACGCGGCCATCGAGCGGGCCGAAGCCTGGGCTCACGAACAAGGCGCGGACGAGGTAATGCTCATCGGTGGTGCTCAGTTGTACGAGCTGAGTCTCGCTCAGGCGGACCGCCTGTACTTGACGAGAGTCGCCTTGCAGCCGGAAGGGGACGCCTGGTTTCCCGAGTTCGACGAGAACCAGTGGCAAAAGGTGTCGAGCGTAGCGAACGAAGCGGTCGATGACAAACCGGCCTACGCGTTCGAGGTGTGGGAGCGCAGGTGATCGGGTTGCCTGTTCGCGCTGCCTTTACCAGAAGGCACCCGCGAACAGGCAACACTGGTTAGGCCGAGGCCAGCTCCTTGTGCTCATCGGCCGCCAGCAGCGCCTTGTCGGTCTGACCCATCACCTGGCTGGTGATGGTGCCCGCCGCCATCGAACCGCTCACGTTCAGGGCGGTGCGGCCCATGTCGATCAACGGTTCGACTGAAATCAACAGCGCCACCAAGGTGACCGGCAAGCCCATGGCCGGCAGCACGATCAACGCTGCGAACGTCGCGCCGCCGCCGACCCCGGCCACACCGGCCGAACTCAGGGTGACGATACCCACCAACGTGGCGATCCACAGCGGATCCAGTGGATTGATCCCAACCGTGGGCGCGACCATCACCGCCAGCATGGCCGGATAAAGACCGGCGCAACCGTTCTGGCCGATCGTCGCGCCGAACGATGCCGCGAAGCTGGCAATGGCCTGAGGCACGCCCAGACGCCGGGTCTGCGCTTCGATGCTCAGTGGAATGGTTGCCGCACTGGAGCGGCTGGTGAAGGCGAAGGTCAGCACCGGCCACACCTTGCGGAAAAACCGCAGCGGGTTGACCCCAGCCAGGCTCAGCAGCAGCCCGTGCACTGCGAACATCAGCGCCAGACCGATGTACGACACCACCACGAAACTGCCCAGCTTGACGATGTCCTGCACGTTGGAGCTGGCCACCACCTTCGCCATCAGGGCCAGCACACCATAGGGCGTCAGCTTCATCACCAGGCGCACCAGGCGCATCACCCAGGCTTGCAGCACGTCGATCGCGCCGAGCACTTTCGTGCCCTTGTCCGCATCGTCCTTGAGCAGTTGCAGTGCCGCCATCCCGAGGAACGCAGCGAAGATCACCACGCTGATGATCGAGGTAGGCTTGGCGCGCGCCAGGTCGGCGAAAGGGTTCTGGGGAATGAACGACAGCAACAGTTGCGGCACGTTGAGGTCGGCGACCTTGCCCGCGTAATCGCTCTGGATCGTGGCCAGACGCGCAGCTTCCTGAGTCCCGGCCACCAGGCCTTCGGCGGTCAGGCCGAACAGGTTGGTCAGGCCGATGCCGATCAGCGCGGCGATGGCGGTGGTGAACAGCAGCGTGCCAATGGTCAGGAAGCTGATCTTGCCCAGCGAGGAGGCGTTGTGCAGACGCGCCACGGCGCTGAGGATGGACGCGAAAATCAACGGCATGACGATCATCTGCAGCAACTGCACATAGCCGTTGCCGACCAGTTCCAGCCAGCCGATGGTGCTCTTGAGCACAGGGTGCCCGGCGCCGTAGACGGTGTGCAGGCCAATACCGAACAGCACGCCCAGACCCAGACCCAGCAGGACCTTCTTGGCCAGGCTCCAATCGGTGCGACGCGTTTGTGCCAAACCCAGCAGCAGCGCTGCGAAGATCAGCAGATTCAAAAAGAGGGGCAGGTTCATGTGAGCTCCGGAAAATGAAGGACCGCACCTCTGCGGGCGCTGGTCAATCGCGGATGCTAACACCTTGAATCGAAAGCCGATTAATACCGGAATGGAAGATGCTTAGGTATTTTTGGAATAAGCGTCAGGCACATTTCCAAGGCCTGGAGTGGATCTTTACACTAGCGCTGTGAAGATCCACCCATAGCCATGAAACGACGTGTGCTTACAGCCCGTCGAGCATCGCCTTGTTGCGAACGGCACCTTTGTCAGCGCTGGTGGCCAGTAGGGCGTAGGCCTTGAGCGCGGTGGTCACCTTGCGTGGACGCACTTCGACCGGCTTCCAGCCCTTCTTGTCCTGCTCGGCACGACGGGCTGCCAACTCGGCATCGTCCACCAGCAGGTTGATCGAGCGATTGGGGATGTCGATCAGCACCTTGTCGCCGTCCTGCACCAGACCGATGGCCCCACCGGCGGCTGCCTCAGGCGAAGCGTGACCAATGGACAGGCCCGAGGTACCGCCCGAGAAACGGCCGTCGGTGAGCAATGCGCAGGCTTTGCCCAGGCCCTTGGATTTCAGGTAGGAGGTGGGATACAGCATCTCCTGCATGCCCGGGCCACCCTTGGGGCCTTCGTAGCGAATGATCACGATATCACCGGCCTTCACTTCGTCGGCAAGGATGCCGCGCACCGCGCTGTCCTGGCTTTCGAAGATCTTGGCATTGCCTTCGAACACATGGATCGACTCATCCACACCGGCGGTTTTCACCACGCAACCGTCCAGCGCGATGTTGCCGTAGAGCACGGCCAGGCCGCCTTCCTGAGAGTAGGCATGTTCGAAGCTGCGGATGCAGCCGTTCTCGCGGTCGTCGTCCAGCGTGTC